>NZ_JBNPJZ010000231.1:0-653 GCF_050312695.1 Bacillus sp. AF62
TATCTATTGCATGTTCAGCTAGTTTTTCTGATTCATAACATTGCATATTTATTTTAGTTTTGCAACACCCTCTTTATCGATAAGCGTCAGTATTTTTCTGTTGATTGTCTTTTCAGATTGGTTATTTGAAAGAGTACCAGGATCAAGAGAAGCCTGGGAAGTGGTAAAAAGTAAGGTGGTGGAAATTTACTACACGCAAGGATGGGAAGGCATGTTACTTCTCTTCCTGGTGGTAGTGGGAATATGGAAGATGGCCGATAGTCGATCATAAGGGGGAGATAAACAATGTTTACACATAAAAACACTTATGAAAGAGGAAGTGCGGGAGAAGTTGAAGCTCAATTTCTAGTGGAAATCTATGAGGGAATGGGTTGTGAGGAATTACATGAGATTTGTTTATCTCAAACAGATGTATATATGCAGAAGTTTTATCTGATGGAAAACGGAAAAATCATCGAAATAGAAATTGGATTAAATACAGATGAATTGGAATGGAGGTGTGATGGGGTAGAGCTTACAAAAGAAAAAGCAATATTAGAAATCGAGCATGAAATCAGCTGTTATGACATGTTCCAACAAGCAAGGATAGACAAAGGGTGGATGTTTAAAGAAAAGGCAAACAAGTTTCTTACAGTTTTAAGAGAAAAGGAGAG
>NZ_JBNPJZ010000232.1:0-640 GCF_050312695.1 Bacillus sp. AF62
GTCTAATTGTTAAATCCAAACTTCCTCAAGCAGAACAATTTGAAACATGGGTGTTTGAAGAAGTACTCCCAAGCATTCGAAAACATGGGGCTTACATGACACCGCCTACGATAAATGCTTTACTGCAAGATCCTGATTTATTGATTAGCCTTGCGTCACAATTGAAAGACGAACAACAAGCCAGACATATGGCGGAACAAAAGAATCTGATGTTAACCCAGCAGATTGCAGAAAATGAATCAAAGATGACATACCTCGATCAAATTCTTCAATCAAAAGATACAGTAACCGTTTCACAAATTGCGGCTGATTATGGTTTGTCAGCTGTACGTTTAAACAAAATTCTAAAAGATGAAAAGATACAGTACAAAGTAAATAATCAATGGCTGCTGTATGTGAAACATCAAAATAAAGGCTACACAAAATCGCAGACGATTGATGTCAAGCATTCGGATGGAAGTAAATCCGTAAGAATGAATACGCGTTGGACGCAAAAAGGAAGGTTGTTTATCCATGACATGTTAACGAAACGAGGAATTATTCCGGAAATGGATAAGGAAGCGGTTTGAAACTGGTGTTCAAAAAATGGATTCATAAAACAAGGTAAATTCGTGTTTAAATCTGTTTTGAATATCGTAGG
>NZ_JBNPJZ010000233.1:0-590 GCF_050312695.1 Bacillus sp. AF62
TTGATCCTGTTAGGAATTGTCATACGAATTGTCTTACATGGCATCTATTTATACCTAGAAAAGAAGCGGTATCGATACGTATTATTCATTCCACACATAGATGATGAGGTCACACCAGATAAACTAGGACAAATGATTCGGCATGTACATGGTTCGGGCCGAAAACCTTTAGAACGCCTGTTAAAAGGGCGCGATTGGTACCGCATGACGATGTATCGTCCAGAGGGAGAAAACGAGCGTGTTCGCTTTTATGTAGGTGGTCCAGAAGATAAAATCAAACAGGTTGTGCAAGCCATACAAAGCGCCTATACTCACAGTGAAATTTATACCGTCCCAAAGGAAGAAATGCCATTTCCAACAAGGAAAGCGGTAGGAGGACGGATGGTATTAAAGAGAAAGCGGCTAGATGCTACGTTATCACTCGCACGCTATACACGTGATGTATTACCGATGTTAGGAAGTGCAATGGAAGAAAAGACATGGGTTGATATTGCTTTTACACCAGATAACGGGTATCAGCTGACAAAAGGGATTCGAAAAGCAGAAAAGGCCATTCGAAAGAAGAAAAAGCATGGGCTAGATGCCTTTGA
>NZ_JBNPJZ010000234.1:0-586 GCF_050312695.1 Bacillus sp. AF62
TCATCCTCAGAACTGACGTATAATTGATCCATCGCAAAGTCTAATCCAACAACTGTTTCTACTTCTTTTTGTACGATTTCTTTTTCGTATTCAGTCACAATGGACACATAGTATTTACCAGTAGGTGTCCTAGAAATCGTACATGACTTGATTATATGGCCTTGTGGTATTTCTCTATGCTGTTTAATACGTACCATTTTCAGTTTTGGCAATTTGATATGACCGTTAAGCAACATAATATTTCCGTTCACTACATTCGTTGTATAAGACTTTCTGTCTTTTTTGCTTTTGAATGTTGGGAAGTTATTTTGACTACGAAAGAAATTTTTATAGGTAGTTTGCAAATTTAGTTGAGCATTTGCCAATGCTAATGAATCCACTTCTTTTAACCACTCAAATTCTGCTTTGTATTTTGCAGGAGTGGGAAGCTTTTGTTTCTTTAGTTGTTCCTTATCATCTTTATGTTTTTCATACGTTTCTTTCCATTCAGCTAACATTCTGTTATACATGAAACGTACACAACCGAAGGTTTTACGCATAAGATGTGCTTGGTCTTCTGTTGGATACAAACGGAATTTATATGCTT
>NZ_JBNPJZ010000235.1:0-577 GCF_050312695.1 Bacillus sp. AF62
TGAAAATGTAGATGTAGCTAAAATTGATGGTGAAAATCCACATGATAGCATCCTACAATTTTATGCATTAGCAAAAGTAAATATCGCTAAATACGATAACATCTTTGTTGATAATTTAACGCATTACCAAAAGTTATGGCTACTTAAAAAAGGTGAAAATACGAAAAGTGGTATGCCGGAATTAAAGGATTACGCTTTACTAGATAATCATCTTCTAAAGGTAGTAGAAACGTTTAACTCATTAGATGCAAATATCATTTTCACAGCTTGGGAAACAACAAGAGCTATTATTCATGATGATGGGCAGCAATATACACAATTCATTCCGGATATTCGGGATAAGATCGTGAATCACATTATGGGAATCGTTCATGTTGTTGGTCAATTAGTGAAAAAGGCAGATGGTACAAGAGGTTTTGTTTTAGAAGGTAATCAAAGTGTATTTGCTAAGAACCATCTCAATGCGCGAAAAGGCTGCATACAAGAAGAATTAATAGCGCCATCCACAAACTAAAATACAGGGGGAAATAAATCATGAGTTTCTTTAAATTTGATGAATCAAATGCAAGTACAGGGT
>NZ_JBNPJZ010000236.1:0-576 GCF_050312695.1 Bacillus sp. AF62
ATTTTGATGAAACCGGTATGCGAGTAGAAAATAAAACACAATGGTTACATACTGCCAGTACACCGGAGGTGACATTATAACATATTCATCAAAAACGTGGAAAAGAAGCAATGGATGCGGGCGAAATTTTACCATCTTTTTCTGGAATTGCGATGCATGATGGTTGGAAATCGTATGATGCGTATACAGATTGTCGTCATGTATTATGTAATGCCCATCTCTTACGAGATTTGCAAGGAATTATAGATAGTACGGGACAAAAATGGGCGCAGCAGATGAAGAAATTTCTAACGCAACCGTTAACGCTGAAAAAGCAATACAAAGGAAGCTTGCCAAAAGCAAAGCAACAGCATCTGCTTACGGTCTATCAAGCCATACTGAAAGAACAACCATTCTTTTCTGCAGAATTAAAAAAGAAAGGAAAGCAGACGCCTGGTCAAAATTTATGGAATCGCTTCGTCAAATATGCTGATAGAATCCTAGCATTCTTGGAACATCCAGACATTCCATTTGATAATAATCAAGCGGAAAGGGATATTCGAATGACGAAAGTCAAACAGAAAGTGTCTGGAACTT
>NZ_JBNPJZ010000237.1:0-575 GCF_050312695.1 Bacillus sp. AF62
CCATACATTCTCTACCATGTATGGCTGCGCAAGCTGATCAGAGACAGGTGCAACATATATATAGTACACACGATGAATATCTATATATGGGAACGACTTTTTTGCAGTTACAAGATATGTTTCAACAAAACGGAAACGTATATTACCGATTAGCACCACCAGGTGCAATGGATGCGCCAGCCCCAGTTGCATTACCGCCTCATATTGGGGAGAAGTATCTGATACGTCCAGATTCTTTGCAAGGATGGATCATTCAAACCTATATGAAGCAAAAGGAAGTTTTGCCAGGAAGATGGGTACAAGAAAGAAAATTAGATTTTTATAATCAATTTAGACAGTATCAAGGAACTGCGTATCACCAATATATAGCCCCTCTATAAAATGAAAAAAATAAAACTGTTTATTTATCCAGTTCATATCAGAAACAATCTTATGATTTTGTTCGATAGGTTCTGGTGCAAAAAAAGACACGTTTTGAAAATGGTCTTTCAAACGTGTCCATACTGGTACTACTACTTAAAAAAGGTGTGTGACCAGTATGGAAAAAGAGAATATATTCAAATGGAAGCATTACC
>NZ_JBNPJZ010000238.1:0-541 GCF_050312695.1 Bacillus sp. AF62
TGAGATAAACCGATTTCTTCCATGGCAATCGAAGAAAGTAGCAAGTTAATCGCTTCTTGCCTAGTTACAGAAATATCCGGTGTAATATCCGGTAGATTGGGAAGAGACATGGTTCTTTTCGACCTCCTTGTATAAACAGAATAGTTGCGTTTATCAAGCAGTGTATGAAAGACAAATCACTGCATTATTTTATCTAGAAAAGCAGGTTTTTTTCTAGCATGAACTGTGAAAGAATTCTATAGAGTTGGTGTTGCGTTTATTTTTGCTTATTTGTCTTTATACATCGTATGTGATGCGAGCTTTCGTGATGCAAGTTCATTGGTTTATGTAACCAAATAAAGTTGTAAAAAGAAGGAGGAAGAGGAAACAAATCGTTCTGCCATGCATAGAATAAAGAAAAGAGTGGCGGAAGGAAGCGATAGGCATTCTGCTCATCTCCATCAGTCACTTTTTTGTATGATTCCGTTATGTAATATCCGGGAAATTCGGTTGCGACATCCCTATTCAAGTTTGGAAGCTTGGATAGGGGATTTTTTTGTTT
>NZ_JBNPJZ010000239.1:0-524 GCF_050312695.1 Bacillus sp. AF62
AATTTAAATCGAATGTTTATTGGTTATTACAAAAGAGCTGTTGATAGCCAAATACAACCAACAATACTTATGCATGAAGATGTGGATACATCACGTTTCCGCGATGGTACTTTAACAATATCTCAATTCCCGGTGAAAGGAGAAAACTACTATACCGGTAGCTTTGGTATTGTTAAAGGTTATGATGCGGATCAAACTCCACATTATTGCGCCAAATTAAATGTGGATACAAATGGGGATGTATCTCTTAATGGAGATAATTATATTTATATTACTGGTAAGAATGGAGTCACCCTAAGGTCTGATAAACAATTAAGCGCTTATACTAATACAATTCGTTTAGATTCTGTTAGCCACGTAGATATTCTTACTGGTGGAGCTTTGTTTATGAAAAGTAATCAGAATACAGAGGTCAATTCTGGTGGGCATACAATTATCACTTCTGGCAAAGGTATAAGTCAGTATGCAAAAAATGGATCATATTGGGTTGAAGTAGCCAACGGTGCTACCTTCACAGTATCTAA
>NZ_JBNPJZ010000240.1:0-517 GCF_050312695.1 Bacillus sp. AF62
TAAAGGCATTTCAAGAAGAAAAACAAGCGAAAGATGCTGAAATTCAAGAGTTAAAAGAAGAAAATAAACAAATGAACAGTAGAATTGAAGTTTTAGAACAATTGTTACTTCAAAATTTAATTGATAAGAAACCAGAGCAGCCATAAGCTGTTTTTTATTTTGCATAAAATACGGCTTTTATAAGAAAAGAGGGCAAATAGATGTCTCTCTTTTTATTTTGAAATGAGGTGGTCAAAGTGGAAGGATTACAAGAAGTAAGAAGTGATGTTCAAGAAATAAAGCAAGATATTAAGGACATTCGCTTAGAGATTAAAAGTTTAGAAATGCGGACGACAGGTAACGAGAAAGACATTATCAATATCAATAAGCAATTAGATAAGATTAGCGCTAATACTACCTGGATCTTGCGACTTATTGTAGGTGGAATTATAGGCGCAGCACTCACTTTCTTAATGAAAGGAGGTGGTATGTAATGTTTGAAATTACTGTAATGATTGGAATTGTAGTAGGTCTTTCA
>NZ_JBNPJZ010000039.1:0-82427 GCF_050312695.1 Bacillus sp. AF62
CGCTATCTATTGCATGTTCAGCTAGTTTTTCTGATTCATAACATTGCATATTTATTTTAGTTTTGCAACACCCTCAATATTGAAAAGGATCTTAAAAAATATGATTCTTTATTAAAAGAATATGATGATGGTTTTAATTTAAGTAAGCAAGAGGATGAACTGTTTCAGAAGATGAAGAAATCTTTACCAAGTTATAAAGATACATATAAGAAATTATTTGAAAAGGCGAAGGCAACAAACGAGCCGCAAATGGTAAATGAATTTCAGAAGGAATTAAAACCGAAGGGAATAGAGTTAGCTGGTTATGCAGTGGATCTAGAATCGTATGTTTCAAATTTAGCTGACCAAGTATTTAAAGATTCGCAAAAAATGATTGATCGTTCCGTTATTACCTTTATCATTCTTGTAGTAGTTACTACAATCGTTATATGTATAGTAAGTTATATTATTAGCAAGCTTATAGTTGCTCCTTTACAAACGGTTAGTCGTATGATGGAAAGAGCGAAAGAAGGAGATTTAACTGTACATGGTGATTATACTGCTAAGGATGAATTAGGTGTATTAGTAAGTAATTTTAATGAGATGATTGCAGGGCTAAGAACAAATATGCAAGAAGTAGAGAATAATATTCAGCTTCTATTCCAATATGCAGACGGAGTAGCATCTGCGTCAGAAGTATCTAGTAGTGCAGCAAAAAAAATCACTATGGATATTGAAGAAGTCGCAAATGGTGCAGAGAGTCAAATGCAAGCAATGGAACAAACTGCGGGTGCGATGGAAGAGTTGACACAAGGAATGCAGAGTATAGTCAATACATCATCCTCTGTAAATGAATTATCTGCTCAATCAGCATTAGATGCAGAGAGTGGTAACAAATTAATGAAACAAATGATTCAACAGATGGATACAATCCAAAATTCGGTGCATAGCGGTGTGAAACAAGTAGAGACTATGAAAGAACAATCAGAAGAAATTGTTAAAATCATTGATGTAATGCAAGGTATTACCTCTCAGATTAACTTATTAGCATTAAACGCCGCAATTGAGGCTGCACGTGCTGGTGAAAGTGGTAGAGGATTTGCAATTGTGGCAGATGAAGTGCGGAAATTAGCAGAACAATCTAGTGATTCTGCAAAACAAATTGAGAATCTTATTACTCAAGTTATGGGAACAACGAACCATACGGTACATATGATGGGGAAAGTAGATAATGAGGTACAGGCAGGTACACAAGTAGTAATGCACACAGAAAAAGTATTTGGAACAATTACAGAAAAAGTACAACAAGTATCTGAGCAAATTCAAACGGTATCTATGTCTACAGATGAAATTGCAGCGAGTAGTGAGGAAATCTCGGCTTCTGCAGAAGACATGGCTCAAATTTCCCAAAGATCATCTGACCGAACTGATAGGGTAAAAGAGTCTATTCAACAGCAAGAAAAATCTGTTCAAGAGATTTCGGTTTCAATTGAACATATGCATAACGCAGCAGGAAAATTAAAACAAATAGTTGCCCAATTTACTCTTCAAAAGTAGTAGCATATTTGAGTGTTAATAAATATAAAAAAAGCATCCTCTTTTAATAAAAAAGGATGCTTTTTTTATTGCTACTATTCATAGACTTCGGGCATTTTCAAGGCGATGATTTATACATACTAGATTTGTATATTACTTGTTTTTTGACAGTTTAAGAGGTTTATCGACGAGAATTATTTCTGTATTAGTGTTTTTAGATTCTGCTGTTGCCAAACTATTAGACCGGATTTAGATGCAAGTAATAAGGATTATCCTTATATTTGTAGGGATGGCACTAACTTTTCGCGAGGGAAGAGAAGGCGAGTTATCAGTGAAGGGGAATGCTAACTCTGAAATATAAATCATGAATATAGTAACCTCCATTAGGTATTTCCTTTACGCGCCAATAAAGGGAAGTTGTAAAGTGAAAAGGAGTTTATAAAGAGATTGTAGAATGTTTTAGTACATAACACCTTAGAGGTGACAACTTCCTTTTTGAAAAAGAAAGAAGGAGGCATAAAGCAGAAAGGTAGTGGAAATATTTCTTCTAGAAGATTTGCATTTTATCTTACATTCACCAAAAAAGAGTACTCCTGAAACAACGAAATTCATTTTATTTGAATGAAATAGGGAGAGAGGATAATGAAGAAAAAAATATTGGGTGTAATGATGATTGCGACAATGGCAGGAGGTATATTTGCAGGGACGAATGTGACGCCTGTAAAAGCGGAAGAGTATCCACAAATGATTGTGTTTGAAGATGTTCCATACGGATTTTGGGCATATGATGCTATTATGGATTTAGCATATCATAAAATTATATTAGGGTATGGAAACGGGAAGTATGGTGTTGGTGATCTTATAACACGTGAACAAGTAGCTGGGACTATTTACAGAACACTTGAGATAAAAGAAGAAGGATCAGTAGCGAATCCATATAAAGATGTTTCTGATAGTACAACAACTTTTAAAAAGGAAATTTTGGCGTTAACAAAACGTGGTGTTTTTACAGGGGATGGCCAAGGGAATTTTAGGCCGAAAGCACCAATCTCTAGAGCGGAAATGGCTGTCATTTTAAAACGAGCATTTAATTTTGAAACGAAACAAAAACATACATTTAAAGATATTCCAAAAGGCCACTGGGCAGAAGATGCAATTAGTGCGCTACAATCTAATAATGTTGTAAGAGGAACTGGGAATGGCATGTATGAATTAAATCGCCCTGTACCTAGAGAACAATATGCTCAGTTTATTAATAATGCGATTATTAATTATCATTTGAAAGAGGATTGGAAATAGAGTGAAATATGAAAGCACAAATAGAAATATTTGTGCTTTTTTGTTTGTTTAAAAAAGAATTATTATTCGTTTATTTGTATTTTTAATGTTATACATAAGCTTTATAATCAACCCCATAAAAAAGACATGATGTGTAATATGATTCACAAAACCGTCACGAAATGTGTCGAAAAATATATTGTCACTATACCATTTATTCTGTATATTTTTAAAAAAACATATACATATTGGGGAGATAATTTGATGAGCAAAAAATTATTAAAAACAGCTACAGCATTAACAATTATGGGTGGGGTGTTATTCTCAGCAGAGAGTAACAGTGTAAAAGCGGAAAGTGCACCGTTGCAAAAAACAAATACAATTGTATTTAAAGATGTACCAAAAGGACATTGGGCATATGAGGCAATTCATGAATTAGCGGAACAAGAAATTATTTTGGGATATGGCGATGGAATATTCGGTTTTGGGGATAATGTAACACGTGAGCAAGTTGCAGCTTTAATTTACCGTGTGTTTGATATGGAAGAACAAGATGAATATGAAAACCCATATGGAGATATTGATGAAAATTCAACAAGCTTTATCGAGGAGATATTGGCTTTAACGGAAATGGGAATTTTCCAGGGAGACGAGAATGGAAACTTTAGACCGAAGGCGACGTTAACGCGTGCGGAAATGGCACAAGTTCTTACGAATGCTTTTGACTTACAGGCCAAGGGATCTCATAACTTTAATGATGTTTCAGCAAATTCATGGGCAACGAATGCAATTAGTGCAGTACAAACAAATGGTATTACAATGGGAATCGGAGAAGGTAAATTCGGTCCGTCTATGAAGGTAACGAGAGAACAATACGCACAGTTTTTACATAGAGCTATATTGCATGATATGGAACAAGGGCAGTAATAAAGTTTAACTAGTCAAAGTGAAATTTAAAAATAATACAAAAAGGTCGTTGTTGTATAACAGCGGCCTTTTTTGTATGAAATAAAGCACGAAAGAATGGCGTTTTGAAAAAAAATGAAATGAATTTTCGAAAAAAACTTCCTTTTCTGAAGATTTGTTATATAATATAAAACATGAAATCAAATCTGTTATAAAACAGTTTAAGAAGGGGATGCTAATATGTCGACGCAAACTTCACGGGTTACACTCGTTGGAGAAATGTTACCAGCGTACAACGAAATATTGACACCTGAGGTGCTTAGTTTTTTGAAGGAACTACATGAGAATTTCAATGAGCGCCGCATAGAACTTTTACAAAAACGTGTAGAAAAACAAAAGAGAATTGATGCAGGGGAGTTTCCGAAGTTTCTAGAAGAAACAAAACACATACGTGAAGCGGATTGGACAATTGCCAAGCTGCCAAAAGACTTAGAGGATCGCCGCGTAGAGATTACTGGACCGGTAGATAGAAAGATGGTCATTAACGCTTTAAATTCAGGAGCGCATCTTTTTATGGCGGATTTTGAAGATTCGAATGCACCAACTTGGGAAAACGCAGTTGAAGGTCAAATCAATTTACGAGATGCAGTAAAGGGAACGATTTCACATAAAAATGATAAAGGGAAAGAATATAGATTAAATGAGAAAACAGCTGTACTCATTGTACGTCCAAGAGGATGGCATTTAGAGGAAAAGCATATGCAAGTTGATGGGAAGAATATGTCGGGTAGCTTAGTAGATTTCGGCTTGTACTTTTTCCATAATGCGAAAGCTCTTTTAGCAAAAGGAAGCGGCCCATACTTTTACTTACCAAAAATGGAAAGTTATTTAGAAGCGAGATTATGGAATGATGTATTCGTATTTGCTCAAAAATATATCGGCATTCCAAATGGAACGATTAAAGCAACTGTGTTACTGGAAACGATTCACGCTTCGTTTGAAATGGATGAAATTTTATATGAGCTAAAAGATCATTCTGCTGGCTTAAACTGCGGAAGATGGGATTATATTTTTAGCTTTTTAAAGAGTTTCCGTAATCATAATAAATTCTTACTACCAGATAGAGCACAAGTCACGATGACGGCGCCATTTATGCGTTCGTATTCTTTGAAAGTAATTCAAACATGTCACCGCCGTAATGCACCAGCAATTGGAGGAATGGCGGCACAAATTCCGATTAAAAATAATCCAGAAGCAAATGAAGCAGCTTTTGAAAAAGTGCGTGCTGATAAGGAGCGCGAAGCTTTAGACGGTCATGACGGGACTTGGGTTGCCCACCCTGGACTTGTACCGGTTGCAATGGAAGTATTTAATCACATTATGAAAACACCGAATCAAATTTTTAGAAAACGTGAAGAAATATGTGTAACAGAAAACGATTTACTAGAGGTACCGGTGGGAACGATTACAGAAGAGGGCCTTCGCATGAATATTAGTGTAGGTATTCAATATATTGCATCTTGGTTAAGCGGACGGGGAGCAGCACCCATTTATAACTTAATGGAAGATGCGGCAACTGCTGAAATTTCAAGAGCACAAGTATGGCAATGGATTCGTCATGAAGGTGGAAAACTAAATGATGGTCGTAATATTACGCTTGAATTAATGGAAGAGCTAAAAGAAGAAGAATTAGCAAAAATAGAAAGAGAGATTGGTAAGGAAGCCTTTAAGAAAGGGAGATTCCAAGAGGCGACAACGTTGTTTACAAATCTCGTTCGAAATGATGAATTCGTACCATTTTTAACATTACCGGGTTATGAAATTTTATAAAAAATGAAAAGGGGATGGAACAAATGAAAAACGAAAGAATCGAGAAGTTACAAGAAAGCTGGGAATTAGATGAGCGTTGGAAAGGGATCACACGTCCATATTCGGCAGAAGATGTAATTCGCCTGCGCGGGTCAATTGATATTGAACATACGTTAGCGAGTCGTGGTGCTGAGAAGCTTTGGACATCGCTTCATACAGAAGACTATATTAACGCACTTGGCGCATTAACAGGAAACCAAGCGATGCAACAAGTAAAAGCTGGGTTAAAAGCGATTTACTTAAGTGGTTGGCAAGTAGCAGCTGATGCAAACCTTTCTGGACATATGTATCCAGACCAAAGTTTATATCCAGCGAACAGCGTACCTGCTGTAGTAAAACGAATTAATCAAACGCTTCAACGTGCGGATCAAATTCAGCATATGGAAGGAAGCGATGATACAGACTATTTCGTACCGATTGTAGCAGATGCAGAAGCTGGATTTGGTGGGCAATTAAATGTATTCGAACTGATGAAAGGTATGATTGAAGCAGGTGCATCAGGTGTGCATTTTGAAGATCAATTATCTTCAGAAAAAAAATGTGGCCATTTAGGCGGAAAAGTACTACTACCAACGCAAACAGCAGTACGCAATTTAATTTCTGCACGTCTTGCAGCAGATGTAATGGGAGTGCCGACAATTATCGTTGCAAGAACAGATGCGGATGCAGCTGATTTAATTACGAGCGATATCGATCCTGTTGATAAAGCATTTATTACAGGAGAAAGAACACCAGAAGGATTTTACCGTACGAATGCAGGTCTTGATCAAGCAATTGCGCGTGGTTTAGCGTATGCACCGTATGCAGACCTCGTTTGGTGTGAAACGTCGGAACCAAATTTAGAAGATGCAAAACGATTTGCGGAGGCAATTCATAAGGAGCATCCAGGAAAGCTACTTGCATATAACTGTTCACCTTCATTCAACTGGAAACAAAAACTAGATGAAAAAACAATTGCGAGCTTCCAAAAGGAAATCGCATCTTACGGTTATAAGTTCCAATTCGTAACGCTTGCTGGATTCCATTCATTAAATTACGGTATGTTTGAACTAGCACGTGGCTATAAAGAGCGCGGCATGGCAGCATACTCTGAACTACAACAAGCAGAATTCGCAGCTGAAAAACACGGCTACTCTGCAACACGTCACCAACGCGAAGTAGGAACAGGTTACTTTGATGAAGTGGCACAAGTGATTACAGGCGGAACTTCATCAACGACAGCGTTAAAAGGGTCTACGGAAGAAGCACAGTTTACGAAATAAAAGGAAGGGGCACCTTTTTGAAAGGTGCCCCTTGTTATTTCCTAAACGATTCGAAAAGAGAGATTGAGTTGTCGGCAAAAAACGATACTAACTTTCCTTTATTACTAAATCAACTCCACTCAGCCCTATGATCACGAATAAACTTCATATCTTTCTCATAATGCTCTAGATGTCCTTCATCGATCATTCTTTGGAAATTCAAGTCGCCTTCTTGCGCTTTTCGTTTCATATATGTACATAACCCTTCTAATCGAAGCAACACCATTCCTAAGTAATCTTCATCCATATTTTTATCATAGGACTGAACGAACAAATTCATTCTCTCTTTAATACAATCTGCATGTTGCGATGAGTCATAATGAACGGCTTCACCGGATTCTATATAATACACTCTACTTAAAGGCACACAAGTATAGAGTGTATAAGCGATATCCCATAGTCTTGGACCAGGAGCAGCAACATCGAAATCAATAATCCCTACTGGCTTCTCATTATTAAAAATAATGTTATATATGGCAAAATCATTGTGACATAAAACCTCAATGTTATTTGGGGTATGATCCATCGGTTTCCAATCATCTAATAACGGAAAATCACTTACAGCATCATGGTAAAGGCGAAGCATCTTTGCGATTTCTTTTAATACATCATTAGATCGCATATATTCTTTTAAAGGATAATTGCCAGCTTCTCCTTCAATAAAGGATAAAATCTCTCTATCCTTTTCATCTACACCTAAAAACTTTGGAGCATAATGAAATCCTTTGTTTTCTAAATGTTGCAATAGCTTATGAATCTTTTCACCGCCCGGCTTTAACTCTCGCCGAACAGTATTTTCAGAACGATATACGTTTGAGACGTTTCCCCCTGTTAGCCTTTCTTCTTTAGCGTAGTTTGACATGTGAAAATTCCCCCTGTGATTAAAAAATCCAATTCCAAATAGTAAATAGACCAATAATGGCAGAAAAGAGAAGGCAAGCAAGCGATGCTAGACAGCCAAAAGGAACTAGCTTATCTTGCCATGTTTCTTTATACTCATAAATTAACTCCTCTGCTACTTTCTTCTGCACTGAAGATAAAGATTGATCTTTATACAAACCTTTTATATGGTTAGAATCGCCTTTAAACTTTAAAGCACGTGCAATATGATGAGGATTATTTCCCATTGATTTTTCAAATAATAAACATGATTCATGCATAATATCTGTTTTATGCTCCTCTAGATACCAGTAACGTCCAGCCATTTCTGGATATTGTAATGTATAATAAATATCTCCGAGTTGTTTTCGAAGATGTAATTCATTTGGGTATGTAAAGATGAGGCCGTGCAATCTGTCTCTTGCTTTTCCAAGATTATTATTTTCAATATCCTCTTCGATTCTTTTTAATGTTTTTCTAGGAATTTTGTTGTTCATAAATTCCTCCTTATTTGGAATAGAGATAATTATATTTTATAAGAAATACTAAAAATTAGAAATTCCATTTTAGAAAAAGATTGTACATTTTATTTTAATGTGCTATGATGATGTCAGTTGAATAGTTAAATTAAGCAATCCATATGTTATCAAGTGCTGAAAACGAACGAGAAAAAGTATGTGAGAACTAGTTTATGTTTCGTATTTGATAATGTGTGGATTCTTTTTTTAGACAGGAAGACTAAAAAATTTAAAATTTGTATTTTCTTAGGAGGAAATAATTATGGCAGTAACAGGACAAGTAAAATGGTTTAACAACGAAAAAGGCTTCGGTTTCATCGAAGTTCCAGGTGGAAACGACGTATTCGTACATTTCTCTGCAATCGAAACTGACGGTTTCAAATCTCTAGAAGAAGGTCAAAAAGTTAGCTTCGAAATCGAAGATGGTAACCGTGGACCTCAAGCTAAAAACGTAATCAAACTATAATTTTATAGTTGATGATAAAAAAAAGGATGGCTAATGCCATCCTTTTTTTAGGTTGTGGAGAAAATTTTTCCAGAGCCTGTTTTTATATGTAAATCTCTTTTTTTATGTTAAAACTGGTAAAAAATTATCGGAAATGCGTATTAGTTTCTGTAGAAGAGTTAGTTCAGCAAGAGTATTTGCTGCGTATGATAGTAAATAACTATAAATTTGTTTTCTCTGTTGAAATGGGGAAATCTTTTCTAGATAGACCTTGAGTAACATCTTTTTTGTTAGCATTGTTGTTGGAATTTTGTACGTTTTGAGATGATGTTTCTAACAGTTGTTCTTGTTCCTTACTAGGGGTATTCAGAGCATCTGAGGGAATGCTATTAACCTGCTGACTTAATAGATTTTCTTTATCCATAGTATACAGCTCCTTTTTGGAATTCGATAAAAAGCAATATAATTATAAATAGCCACTTATATATATTGTGTTTTTGAATGAAATTATATACAAAACTTATATTACAAAGTTAACTAATTAACGAATTGTTAGTGATGGATAAAGATGTACAAATTTGAAGTGTTTAATAAAAATTAAAAGCGGGTAACAAGTACAAATACTCTTTCTCATGTTTTATATAAGGATCATATTACAAATCAAAAAAGATGTAGAGAACCTTGAAAGAAAATATAGTTTTTTTAGGGTGAAGAAGAATAAATAAAATGATACTACAAATGTAAAAAGGCATTCCATAAAGGAAGGCCTTTTATTGTTCTTGCCCTGATTTTTTCTTCTCACGTTTTTTACATTCTGGACATTTTGATTTACGAAACGGTTTAGCAAAGAATAGCAGAATGAAAAATAAACCGAATATAATACTAGCTGAGTTTTTCACGATAATGACGCTGCTATTTTTCATTTGAATCGATGGTTGGATCTCTTTTTCCTTCATAGTGGCCCTCCATATATTGGATTTACATTTTAATTATAGCAAAGTTAATTGTTTTCATGATGTGAAAATAGGAAGGGATAATAAATATTTATAGGTAGTATAAATGCTGTTTTTATAACTTTAAAATTAAATCATTACTATATCGTGATTTTTTTATTTAACAAATGTTTGATAAATGATAAAAAATTGTAAAAAAACGGAACTTGTAAGCTATTTCCTTTTCATAGATGCTAAAATTATATATACAGCTGCTAATATAAATGGAAAAAAGGAGATAATGGAGTATGGAAAGTAAAGTGGAACGCTATGTCGAAAATTATGTTGTAACGAAAAATACGATGGCCTTACTTCCTGTTATTCTAAGTGAAAAGAAAATTGTTACGCGAGTCGTTGAAATGAATGATTCTTTTTTCGTATTTCAAAAACCTCTAGATATTATAGAAAGAAGTTGCCGCAAGCATGGCTCTAGTTTCTTAGGCAGAAAAGAAGGAACGAAAGAGTTAACTCATATTACACATAAAGCACCGATTGCGATTAGTCCAGCAGATCAACTTTATTTTTTCCCTACCTATTCTTACTCTAGAAAAGAGTGTGCTTGGTTGTCTCATTTTTATATTGAAAGTAATAAAGAATTAAAAGATGGAAATCTTATTATTAGATTTATAAATGGCTTTGCTGTGAAATTAGAGATATCAAAAACTAGTTTTGAAAATCAACAAAATCGTACAGCGAAATTACGTACTGAATATGAAGATCGTAGGAAAAAACAAGGGAATCCTTGTTTTAAAGAGGTTGATAAAAAAGAGGAATCAACATTAAGACCCGCTTATGAGAGTGTGTATTTTGTAAAGGAAGGCGAAGTGTGAAAGAATGGGGGAATCCCCATTCTTTTTTTGTTTGTCAGTCAGTCTTTGTAGGTAAGGCGATATATTAGAAAATCACCAGTGTAATTTCATTTACCGAAAAAATCAAAAAACAATCTAAATAACAAAACGAACGACATGTCCTGTCGAATATTGATAGATTATCATAGCTAAATAATGAAGGAATTCTTATGAAAGATATGGAAACTTTAATAAATACATCTCCATATGTCGTATCTACCATTTCCTCTTTCATATAAGCGATGATACAGTAGGGATAGTATTTAGAGTAAAGGGGTAAAGTGTAGAATGGATTTTCAGACAATCAAAGAGTATTTTTCACCAGAAAATATGGATCATATTGTTGAGAGTTATAAAGCGTTCGGACCACTTCTTGGTATTGGTTTACCGATGATAGAGGCGTTGATTCCAGCATTACCGCTTATTGTATTTGTACTGGCGAATGCTGTTGCATTTGGCTTTTGGCTCGGTTTTCTTTATTCATGGCTTGGATCAGTAATGGGTGCATTACTTGTCTTTTTCATCATCCGTCATTTTGGCCGCAGTCGTTTCTTTTCATTTGTAAATAAGCATGAGAGAGTACGAAAAGCAATGGGGTGGATTGAAAGGAAAGGATTCGCACCGATTTTTGTTATATTTTGTTTTCCGTTTACACCGTCAGCGCTCATAAATGTTGTCGCTGGTTTATCCCGAATTAGTGTAAAACAGTTTGGGCTAGCGTTAGCATTCGGAAAGCTTGTGATGATTTTTATTTTAACGTATATCGGTCATGATTTAATGTCATTTATTCATAATCCGGTGAAATCAGTCGTTGTAGCGATTGGTATTTTTATTTTATGGTATGTCGGTAAGAAAATTGAAGTAAAGTTAGAACTACATTAAGAATAGTCTTCTTTGTAAAGGAAAGCTTCAGTATTAAAGGATAAGGGGAGAAGTAGATGAAGAAAACTTTGAAAAAAGAAGGCATAGAGTGGATACGAACAATTTTAATTGGTGTATTATTAGCTGTATTTTTTCGAACGTTTTTCTTTTCAACGTATGTTGTAGAGGGGAAGTCAATGATGCCGACATTGCAAGATGGCAATATGCTCGTTGTAAATAAGGTGAGTTATCAAGTTGGGGACTTGAACAGATTTGACGTTGTGGTGTTTCATGCGAATAAAAAAGAGGACTATGTAAAGCGAATTATCGGTTTACCTGGAGATCATATTGAATATAAGCATGATAAGTTATATATAAATGGACAATTTATTGATGAGCCGTATCTAGAGAAGTATAAGAAAGAGATAAATGGAAGGCAACTAACAGGCGACTTTAAATTAGAAGAGTTAACGAAAGAAAAGCTGGTGCCACCCGGGTTTATTTTTGTAGTAGGTGATAACCGGCTCGGGAGCTGGGATAGTAGACACTTTGGTTTTGTAAAAGCTGATACAGTTGTCGGTAAAGTTGATTTACGATATTGGCCAATTAAAGAGGTACAAACGAATTTTTCAAAAGGTTGATATAATGAAGTAGAAGTATAGAAAAGACAAACAACTCAGTTTGTCTTTTTTCGTGTACTATAATACAATTACAGTAGCAAACTAACGTTCGTTATGTAAGTGAAAGGTGGGGTTACATGTCACTTCGATTTGTGATTGGTAGAGCGGGAAGTGGAAAAAGTACACTTTGTTTACGCGAAGTGCAAGAAGAGTTAAAACAACGCCCGAGAGGGAAAACAATATTATATCTTGTGCCAGAACAGATGACATTCCAGACGCAGCAGGCGTTAATTGGAAGTGAGGATGTAAGAGGTTCTATTCGGGCACAAGTTTTTAGTTTTTCACGATTAGCGTGGAAGGTACTACAAGAAGTTGGCGGAGCGAGTCGTCTTCATATTGATGAAGCTGGTGTACATATGTTACTCCGTAAAATTGTAGAGTCTCGTAAAGATGGATTATCGGTGTTCCAAAAAGCAGCGGAGCAAAACGGTTTCTTTGAACATCTTGGCAGTATGATTGCAGAGTTTAAACGTTACAATGTAACGCCATCTAACGTATATGAAATGTGGCAACAATTAGATGCGCATAGTAGCAGTGCCGAACAAAAGTTACTAGCGAATAAAGTGTATGATTTACAGTTACTATACGATGATTTTGAACGTGCTTTAATTGGAAAATACTTAGATTCAGAAGACTACCTGCAATTGCTAGTGGAAAAGCTTCCGCAGTCTGAATATGTAAATGGTGCGGAAATTTATATAGACGGGTTTCATTCATTTTCCCCGCAAGAGTTAGAGATTGTAAGACAGCTTATGATTTGCGGAGCGAAAGTTACGATCACGTTAACGATAGATGAAAAAACGTTAGCACAGCCAGTAAATGAACTCGATTTATTTTATGAAACGACGTTAACGTATGAAAAAATAAAACAAGTAGCGCGTGAAGAGAAAATAGAAATTGAAAAAACAATTCCACTTATGGAACAGCCGCGTTTTCATTCTCCAGCATTAGCGCATTTAGAAGCTCATTATGAAACGCGTCCGAATGAAAAATTTAACGGTGAAGCGAGTGTAACGATTAGTACAGCTGCGAATTTACGAGCGGAGGTAGAAGGTGTTGCTCGTGAAATTCGTAAACTTGTTGCGGATGAAAAATATCGTTACCGAGATATTGCAGTGCTTCTTCGTAATGGGGAAAGTTATTACGATGTGATGCGAACGTTATTTACAGATTACAATATCCCGCACTTCATCGATGAAAAGCGCCCGATGTCACACCACCCATTGGTAGAATGTATTCGTTCTGCACTCGAGATTATTAGTGGGAATTGGCGTTATGATGCGGTGTTCCGTTGCGTGAAAACAGAGCTTTTATATCCATTAGACGTAAGAAAAGAAGTGATGCGTGAAGAAATGGATGAATTTGAAAATTACTGTTTAGCGTACGGTGTACAAGGAAAGAGATGGACTGCTGAAGATCCATGGATGTATCGCCGTTATCGTTCTCTTGATGATACGAACGGGATGATTACAGACAGTGAACGTGAAATGGAAGAGAAAATAAATAGGCTACGTGACGTTGTAAGAACACCTGTTATTCGCATGCAAAAAAGGTTAAAGCGTGCAGGAACAGTTATGCAAATGTGTGAAGCAGTTTACTTGTTTTTAGAAGAACTGGATGTTCCGAAGAAACTAGAAGAATTACGTATACGTGCAGAAGAAAGTGGAGATTTCTTATTTGCGACAGATCATGAACAAGTATGGGAAGAAGTAATGGGCCTTCTTGATACATTTGTAGAGATGCTTGGGGAAGAGAAAATGTCTCTTTCTATGTTTACTGACGTTATGTCGACAGGTCTTGAGGCACTTCAATTTGCTAACATTCCGCCGTCATTAGACCAAGTGTTAATTGCTAATATTGATCACTCCAGGTTATCTGACGTGAAAGCAACGTTTATTATAGGTGTAAATGAGGGTGTCATTCCAGCAGCACCTATGGATGAAGGTATGCTTTCTGATGAGGAAAGAGAAGTTCTTGGTGCGGCAGGGATTGAATTAGCGCCAACGACGAGACAAACTTTGTTAGAAGAACAGTTCGTTATGTATCAAATGGTAACGAGAGCATCTGAGAAGTTATACATTTCATGCCCGCTTGCAGATGAAGAAGGAAAGACGTTACTTGCGTCTAGCTTTATTAAGAAAATAAAAAGAATGTTCCCTAATGTGAAAGATTCATTTATTACGAATGATGTAAATGATTTATCACGTTCAGAACAAATTTCATATGTAGCAACGCCAGAAGTAACGTTATCTTACGTTATGCAGCAACTACAAACGTGGAAGCGATACGGATTTGAAGGAAATTTAGACTTTTGGTGGGACGTATATAATTTCTACGTAACTTCAGATGAATGGAAACAAAAAAGTAGCCGCGTCTTATCAAGTTTATTCTATCGAAATCGTGCGAAGAAACTAAGTACAGCAGTAAGTAGAGATTTATACGGAGATATAATTAAAGGAAGCGTCTCTCGTATGGAACTATTTAATCGTTGTGCATACGCTCATTTTGCGCAGCACGGTTTATCGCTTAGAGAGCGTGATATTTTCAAGCTTGATGCGCCAGACATCGGCGAATTATTCCATGCGGCATTAAAGAAAATTGCGGACAAGTTATTGCGTGAAAACCGTACTTGGGCGGATTTATCCATAAAAGAGTGTGAGCATCTTTCTGTTTTAGTAATAGAAGAAATCGCACCGTTATTACAACGACAAATTTTATTAAGTTCAAACCGTCATTTCTATTTAAAACAAAAACTACAACAAATCATTTTCCGTACTTCAATCATTCTTCGTGAACATGCGAAGTCAAGCGGATTCGTACCAGTTGATTTAGAAGTGCCGTTCGGTATGGGTGGTACAGGATCACTTCCGCCGATGGAATTCTCATTACCAAATGGTGTGAAGATGGAAGTGGTCGGCCGTATTGACCGTGTTGATAAGGCAGAAGATGAAAACGGGACGTTCTTACGTATTATTGATTATAAATCAAGTTCAAAAGCGTTAGATTTAACGGAAGTGTATTACGGATTAGCACTTCAAATGTTAACGTATTTAGATGTCGTTACTTCGAATGCACAGACGTGGATGAAAAAAGGCCACGCAGCATCACCAGCTGGTGTATTGTATTTCCATATTCATAACCCAATCGTTGAGATGAAAGGTGACGCATCTGAAGCTGAAATTGAAAAAGAAATTTTAAAGAAATTTAAAATGAAAGGACTCGTATTAGGAGATGCTGACGTTGTTCGTTTAATGGATAACAAACTTTCAACAGGGAGCTCAGATATTATTTCTGCTGGCCTGAAAAAAGACGGTAGCTTTAGTGCGCGTTCAAGTATTGCAAGTGAGCAAGAGTTTAACGTACTGCAAAAATATGTACACCATACGTTTGAAAATATCGGAAAAGATATTACAGAAGGTGTTATCGATATTGCTCCTTATAAAATGGGAAATAAAGCAGCATGTACGTTCTGTAACTTCAAGTCTGTTTGTCAATTTGATGAGTCACTTGAAGATAATCAGTTCCGATCGTTAAAAGATATGAAAGATAGCGAAGCGATGGAGAAAATAAGAGAGGAGGTTGGCGGAGAATGATAGAAAATTGGCCTAAAAAACCAGAAGGTAGTCAATGGACAGATGACCAGTGGAAAGCTGTTGTAGCGAACGGGCGTGATATTTTAGTTGCGGCTGCAGCTGGATCAGGTAAAACAGCAGTATTAGTTGAACGTATTATTAAAAAGATTATTAATGAAGAGAATCCAGTCGATGTCGACCGCCTGCTCGTTGTAACATTTACGAATGCAGCAGCGCAAGAGATGAAAAACCGAATCGGGGAAGCGTTAGAAAAAGTATTAATTGATGAACCAGGCTCTCAACACGTAAGAAAGCAGCTGAGCCTATTAAATAAAGCTTCCATTTCAACAATTCACTCATTCTGTTTACAAGTTATTAGAGGATATTACTACATGCTTGATGTTGATCCTCGTTTCCGTATTGCGAATCAAACAGAAAATGAATTGTTAAAAGAAGAAGTGTTAGATGACATATTAGAAGAAGAGTATGGCATCGAAGATAATACGATATTCTTTGAACTCGTTGATCGTTATACGAGTGACCGTAGTGATGATGACTTACAACGTATGATTTTAGCGCTTCATACAGAATCAAGAGCGCATCCAAATCCGGAAAAATGGCTTGATAAATTAGTAGAAGCATATGACGTAGAAGGAAAGACAATTGAAGATTTAGTATATGCTTCTTATTTATTAGAAGATGTGAAATTCCAGCTTGAAACAGCGGAACAGCATATTCGTAAGGCAACTGAACTCGCGATGCTTCCTGACGGTCCAGCGCCTCGCATTGAAACTCTGCAAGCAGATGTAGTTTTACTTGGAACGCTATCATCAGCTGCTCGTGAGTCGTGGACAAGTTTGTATGAAGCGATGCAAAACGTATCGTGGCAAACGTTAAAGCGTATTAAGAAAAGTGATTACAATGAAGATGTTGTAAAACAAGTAGACTCTCTTCGTAATAAAGCGAAAGATGAAGTGAAGAAATTACAAGAAGAGTTATTTAGCCGCAAACCTGAAAGTTTCTTACGAGATTTTCAAGATATGCACCCAGTATTAGAAAAGCTTGTTCAACTTGTAAAAGTATTTACAGAGCGTTTCCAAGCGATGAAGCGAGACAAAGGAATGGTCGACTTCACAGATTTAGAGCATTTCTGTTTACAAATTTTAAGTGAACAAAGTGAAAATGGTGAAATGAATCCTTCAGCAGTAGCGCTTCAATATCGTAATAAATTTGCTGAAGTGTTAGTCGATGAATATCAAGATACGAACTTTGTACAGGAATCCATTATTAAATTCGTAACGAAAGATTCTGAGAGTGAAGGAAACTTGTTCATGGTTGGCGACGTAAAGCAGTCAATTTATCGTTTCCGACTAGCCGAACCAGGCTTATTCCTAGGAAAGTATAAACGCTTTACGCAAGAAGGATCGGGCGGCGGAATGAAGATTGACTTAGCGAAAAATTTCCGTAGTCGTCATGAAGTGCTAGCAGGAACGAACTTCATCTTCAAACAAATTATGGGCGAAGAAGTTGGGGAAATCGATTACGATGCTGACGCTGAATTAAAGCTAGGTGCTAGCTATCCAGAAGGTGAAGATGTAGCGGCAGAGCTATTATGTATTCAGCAAACGGAAGAAGAAGTAATAGACGGTGAAGAAGGTGCAGAAGTCGAAAAAGCACAGCTAGAAGCTCGTCTTATGGCGCAGCGTATTAAAGCTATGGTTGATTCCGGTTATGAAGTGTATGATCGTAAAACGGATAGTATGCGCCCTGTACAATACCGTGATTTCGTTATTTTACTCCGCTCGATGCCGTGGGCGCCGCAAATTATGGAAGAGTTAAAATTGCAAGGAATTCCAGTATATGCTGACCTTGCGACTGGTTATTTTGAAGCGACAGAAGTAAATATTATGATGAACGTATTCCGCGTTATTGATAATCCGATGCAAGATATTCCGCTTGCAGCTGTACTTCGTTCACCGATTGTGGGACTAAATGATGAAGACCTTGCGACGCTTCGTGCTCATGGGAAGAAAGGGTCATTTTATGAAGTAATGAGCTCGTTCTTAAAAGGAGCACCGCTTGAAGAAGAGCAAGAACTTCATGATAAATTAGAGTGGTTTTATAATTTACTGCAAGGATGGCGTGAATTTGCCCGTCAACAATCCCTTTCTGATTTAATTTGGAAAGTGTACGGTGAGACAGGTTATTACGACTTCGTTGGCGGTTTACCAGCAGGAAAGCAAAGACAAGCAAACTTACGCGTACTATATGACCGTGCAAGACAATATGAAGCAACATCATTTAGAGGGTTATTCCGCTTCTTACGTTTTATTGAACGTATTTTAGAACGCGGTGATGATATGGGTACGGCGAGAGCCCTAGGTGAACAAGAAGACGTTGTTCGCATTATGACGATTCATAAAAGTAAAGGGCTAGAGTTCCCGGTCGTATTTGTAGCTGGACTCGGTCGTCGTTTTAATACACAAGACTTAATGAAACGCTTCTTACTGCATAAAGATTTCGGTTTCGGTTCACAATTTATCGATCCGCGTAAACGAATTAAATATACGACATTATCGCAACTTGCAATTAAACGCAAAATGAAAATGGAATTAATCGCGGAAGAAATGCGTGTATTATATGTAGCGTTAACGCGTGCGAAAGAGAAGTTAATTTTAATCGGAACAGTTAAGGATGCAAATAAGGAAATGGAAAAATGGCTTGATGCGAGGGAACATAATGAATGGTTATTACCAGATCACATACGTGCCGGAGCGTCTTGTTATTTAGACTGGATTGCACCTTCATTATATAGACATCGTGATAGTGAAATGCTTCTTGAATTAGGACAAGGAAGCATTCCGGATGAAATTTATGGGTATGACACTAGCTGGAAAGTAGAAGTTGTGGGCGGTAACACGCTACTTGCACCAGAGCCAGTTCAAGAAGAGAAACAAGAATTGTTAGAAGCGCTTCGTGAGAAAAAGGCTGTTCCCCTGCAAAGTGAACGGAAAGAAGAAGTGTACGACAGATTAATGTGGAAGTACGGATATGAGGATGCGACATCTCATCGTGCGAAGCAATCTGTTACAGAAATAAAGAGAAATTATCAATCGGAAGAAGGTAGCGATAACGCCTTTATTAAAAAACTACGTGCACCAATTAAAACACGTCCGCGCTTTATGGAGAAAAAAGGGTTAACGTACGCAGAGCGTGGAACAGCAGTCCATGCCGTTATGCAGCATGTAGATTTGAAGAAACCGATTACGGCCGAAACGCTACAAGAACAAATCGCAGGAATGGTAAATAAGGAATTATTAACATTCGAGCAGGCGGAAGAAATAGCAATTGAAAAAGTAATTTCATTCTTTGACAGTGACTTAGGTAAAAGGGTATTAGCGGCGAAAAGTGTTGAGCGTGAAGTACCATTTACGATGATGCTTGCAGCAGAAGAAGCATATCAAGATTGGCAAGGGAAAAGTGAAGAAACGATTCTTGTCCAAGGGGTTATCGACTGCATGATTGAAGAGGAAGATGGCATTACGTTAATCGACTTCAAAACAGATACGATTGAAGGGAAATTCCCAGGCGGATTCGAACAAGCGAAACCAATTTTAGAAGATCGATATAAAGTGCAGCTTTCGTTATATGCAAAAGCGCTTGAGAAAAGCTTACAACATCCTGTGAAAGAGAAATGTTTATACTTCTTTGATGGTAATCACGTTGTAAATATTGAAGAATAGAGGGGCTTGAAAATGGTAACGGAAAAAACGTTAAGAACTTGTGAACAGGGACACGAGTACTATAAAAGTAGCGATTGTCCAACTTGCCCAACCTGTGAGAAAGAGAGAAAGCCAAAAGAGGGCTTTCTCTCTCTTCTTTCAGCGCCAGCAAGAAGGGCATTAGAACACCATGGAATTCAAACTGTAGAAGAACTCTCAAAATATAGTGAAAAAGAAATTTTAAAATTGCATGGTATGGGACCTGCGTCTTTGCCGAAGCTTAGAAAGGCTTTGGAGGAGAGCGGGTTATCATTTAAATAAAACGAAATAGTGTCTCTTCACTACTTACTTGTTTATACTACTATTTGTGGACAGTAAAGCTCTTAATTATTAAAATTTCATTTTAATAATTTTGAATTAGATAAAAGAAAAAAGTAGGAGAATATCTCCTACTTTTTTTAAGCTGTTCCAATCTGATCTTGATCTGCCACATCAGAATCAAACGTATTTGTTGCACTAACACCGCTAAAAGTATTCACAACAAACCCAACATTGGAAGCTCCAGATCCATTATAGGCTTTCGTGTTTTCTTTCGGAGACACGTTATAAAAATCTCCTAAGTTGAAAGAGCCGTTACTGTTTTGAACGACGAGATTTCCTACAACCGAAGGCATACCATCCACCTACTTTACTAAGCTTTTTAATTACTATATGAATTATTGTGCGGAAGGTTCATCTGTAATATATTGGCGGATTTGCATAATACGAGAGTTATTAAAAACATAATCAACATTTCCAATTTGAAAGCAACCAGAATTTAAAAGTGTCCGTAATTCAACGTTATTAACTTCAATAAAAGGGCATTCATTTACAATATTTAATTTTACATCTGTCGTTCGTTTTGGAATTGTAATGTGTTCATCTGTAAAGATTTCAAAAGCATCAAAACGACCTTCTCCCCTTATATAACAAGGAATTTCACGGTGGACGGCAAGAGCTCTACTTTTTAATTCCATTTGGTTTGCATCTCCAACTTGCAATACGGCAGTAATCCCTAAAGAAATAATAGAAACATTTTGGACAATGGACACATGATGCAACATAATTTCTCAGTCTCCTTAACCTGGAGTAGGAGGGACATCTGTTACTAATGGTACAAATGGACCCTCTGTAACTGTTTCAAATGGTGTATCGAGAATAGAAGATAGAATGAGGAGATTTGCATCTCCAATTAAAAAGAGTGCGGACGATGATACACCGTTCATTTTAATCTGTCCGACTTTTAACTCACGGTTTACAACGTTAAGGTTCATACATACTTACTCCTTTCGGAAATTTCCCGGTATGTGCTGAATAAAGGAGAGAAAGGCTTTGTCAATATCTTGTTTCATTGCCTGAATAATGATATCTCGTAAATAATCTGGATCTGTTGAAATACCTTCATATGATTGAACTTGTGATAAATAATAAGGGAGTCGATGCTCCATCTGTTTTTTTATGTCATCCACCATCATTTGTCGATACATTTCATCAAGCGGTGTTCTCTCTTCTTGTTCAAAATGTAGAATACGATTATATGCTTCTTCATCTAAGTATCGATGCATTTCTTGAAGGATACCTTGATAAAAGTCTGGGTTTGTTTCGGTTTCAGGATTTACCTTCAATGTTTCTGTATCAACTTGAAAATCTTCAATTTGTTGTCCTTTTGCTGAAAATGGATTTAAACCAATATTTAAAGTACCATTTAAGTTTTCGACTTTTAATTGATCGAATTTGTATTCCACTTTTCCTACAGAAGAGGAGGGGCGATTTTTTAATTCGTTAAGCTCTTCTTGGAGTTGTCGCACTTGATCTTCTAAATTCAGGATGGCTGCTTGTTGTGTTTGAAGAGCTTGTTGGAGTTGGTGTAAGTAAGTATATATATCTTGATTCATTTGTGAAACCTCCTTTTCAATAGGGAGGGTAAAAATATTCCTGCTATATATTTATGACAAGGATGTCTTAAGAAGAACTAGTTGATGGTTTGATAGAAATAATTTGTCCTTTTGCCTGTAATGGGCGAAGTGGCTCCGTAAATCCGCCTGTATTTGAAAATTTAGATAGGGCTTTAATACTTCCGGCAGTACCAATTTGGAATACAGAAGAGGTTGTGATGCTATCAATTTTAATACTGTTGATGATGATACTTTGGTTTACATAAAAATTCAATTCAATTGCCTCCTTTAAGTTGAGCCAATTATCGCTTGATCGATTACATCTGAATCGTTGACAGTCGTTGCACTTTGATAATTGTAGACAGAAACATTATCTCCAACGTTGAAAGAACCGGCCCCGGCGAAAGCACGTGAGTAACTAATAGGCCTAATCGCAAATACATCTCCAATATGAAAAATACCACTTGATCCAATATTGACGATACGAATATGTCCGACCATAGCTGGCATACAAAACACCCTTCGTTTTTAAAATTTTCTTTTCTACTATTGTATGGGCGTTTCCAATAAAATGTGTGTTTTTTTGAAATAAAAGAAACACACGCGTTATTGCGTGTGTGTGTTGAACGTTTGAGTAGGGTGTAAATCCGTATGTACATGACAAATTACATTTAAGAGCCTGTCCAGTTCTTGGCTACAATCCACTGTTCTTTGAGAAGTCATTCCATAGCGTTCAGCAAAATAGATCATTTTTTCACGTTTTTTTTCAATAGCTTGCTCAAACATTGAAATCGGCTCCATCTCTAAATGAAATTTTTAGTATATATGTAGTACATATTATACAAAAAAATCATAAAAAAGAAATGCCTTCGCTAAAAAAAGTAAAATTTCTACATTTTATGCTAAATAATGAATAAGTAACGAATAAGATGCGAGAAGAATATTGTAAAAATTAGCGTGCATGAGAAGGTTTTTTTCTTGCGGATGCGAATACAATTAAAGGGCATGAGTTTTAGGATGGAGAGTGGAAATATTGCGTTTTGTAACGGCGAAGAAAGAAGAAAAGGTATTTGTAGGTATTGTGGATGAAGAAGAAGAAAAGGTATTACACTTAAGAGAAGCGCAAAGACAAAAAGGGGAAAAGGTTACAATCCCTATTACAATGTTAGAGTGTATTGAAAGAGGGACTGAATGTTTTGAGAAAGTATGTGAAATTGTAAATTGGGCAAAAGAGAACGGAGAAGCGGCGTATTATCCGTTAACAGAGGTGAGAATATTAGCGCCGATTCCAAGGCCAAGAAAGAATATTTTGTGCGTTGGAAAAAACTATCGTGAGCATGCGGTAGAAATGGGCGGAGTAGAGTCTATTCCAGAAAATATAATGATCTTTACGAAAGCACCAACAACAGTTATTGGCATAAATGAGCAAATTAATGGTCACCCTCACGCAACGGACGAACTAGATTACGAAGGAGAACTAGCTATCATTATTGGTAAGCGAGGGAAGCAAATTAAAAAAGAAAAAGCGCTTGAGCATGTTTTTGGTTATACGATTATAAATGATGTAACAGCTCGAGACATTCAAAGAAAACATAAACAGTTTTTCCTTGGGAAAAGCTTCGATACATTTTGTCCGATGGGACCGTATTTAATTCATAAATCGGTGGTTGAAACGCCGAATGCATTACACATTGAAACGGTAGTAAATGGAGAAGTAAGGCAAACTTCCAACACAAATAAAATGATTTTTTCAATAGAAGAAATTATTTCAACGATAAGCAAAGGAATGACTTTAGAACCAGGCGATATTATCGCAACAGGAACGCCGGCTGGTGTCGGAAAAGGTTTTACACCACCGAGGTTTTTACATGCTGGTGATGAAGTGGTCATTACAGTGGAAAGAATTGGTACTTTGCGAAATGTAGTGAAATGAGAAAAGAGCTATCTTGTATAAAGATAGCTCTTTTCTATGGTCTCGGATTATAGAGATAATCGATAACGGCAAAAGTGTAAAGACCAATTAATGCAAGTGTACAAATGCCAAATAATATAACCGCAAGTGCGCTTTTTTCTCGTCCAAATCCAATAATAGTAAGAATAACAGCAGTCCAAAATGATGCTTTCAGTAGTGTGAGTGTAGTAGGAGTTGAGTAATGAAGCCATGTTGTGGAAAGTAGGAAACTAAAGAATGTAACTAAAATAAACGCTGTAGCTAAATAGTTAATATGTTTACCATATCTTAGTAGCATATCGCACCTCCTTTATGAATTTAAAATACAGAAAATTACAATTTTACCTTAATATAATTGAATATAAAAAGAAAGAGGTTGTCCCAACATGTTGGACAACCTCTCTATTATTACGATAATACAGCTTTAATTTTTTGGAATGCCCACTCTAAATCTTCTTCAGAGATTACTAGAGGTGGTGCGATACGAATTACGTTTTCGTGTGTTTCTTTACATAGTAGACCAGCTGCTTTTAGTTGTTCACAGTAAGGACGAGCTGGCTCGTTTAATTCGATACCGATGAATAAACCTTTACCGCGAACTTCAGTGATCATTGGGTTATCAATTTCTTTTAATTGCCCAACTAATTTTTCTCCTAATTGAAGAGAACGCTCTGTTAATTTTTCTTCTTCTAAAACTTCAAGAGCTGCGATAGAAACAGCACATGCAAGTGGGTTACCGCCGAATGTAGAACCATGAGAACCTGGCTCAAATACACCTAAAATGTCGCGGTTTGCTGCAACACAAGAGATCGGGAATACACCGCCACCAAGGGCTTTACCAAGTATGTACATGTCAGGAGTTACATCGTCCCAGTCACAAGCGAATACTTTACCAGTACGGCCTAAGCCTGTTTGGATTTCATCTGCTACGAATAAAACGTTTTCTTTTTTACATACTTCAAGAGCTTCTTTTAAGTAACCAGCTGGTGGGATGTTAATTCCTGCTTCACCTTGAATTGGCTCTAAAATGAATGCTGCTGTGTTTGGTGTAATTGCGGCTTTTAATGCTTCTAAATCACCGTAAGGAATTACAACGATGCCAGGAAGCATTGGACCAAATCCACGCTTGTACTCTTCATTTGAAGACATAGAAACAGAACCCATTGTACGTCCGTGGAAGTTATCTTCACAAACGATGATTTCAGCACGGTTTGCTTCTACTTTCTTCACATCATAAGCCCAGCGACGAACTGTTTTAATTGCAGTTTCAACAGCTTCAGCACCTGTATTCATTGGAAGTACCATTTCTTTATTAGTTAGTTTCGCAACTTTTTCGTACCAAGGACCTAATTGATCGCTATGGAAAGCACGAGAAGTTAACGTAACACGATTAGCTTGGTCAATTAAAGCGTTAATAATTTTCGGGTGACGATGACCTTGGTTTACTGCAGAATATGCACTTAATAAGTCCATATAGCGGTTTCCTTCAGGATCTTCTACCCAAACACCTTCTGCTTTAGAAATAACGATTGGAAGTGGGTGATAGTTATTTGCTCCATATGTGTCTGTAAGTTCGATAATATCCTTAGTTTGAATCATGATTGTTCCCCCTTTTGTTATTACAAGAAGTTTGTAAATACTCTAAATATTATAGCATTTAAATGTAAAAAAGCGAAACATTTCCTGAAAATAAATGAACATGTTATCATATAGAGTGAAAAAGTGTGAAAAGAGGAGGTAAGGGATACGATGGTACATATGCATATTACAGCATGGGCGTTAGGTTTAATTTTATTCTTCGTTGCGTATTCACTTTATTCAGCAGGAAGAAAAGGTAAAGGTGTACATATGGGGCTTCGTCTTATGTACATTATCATTATTGTGACAGGTTTCATGTTGTACATGGGGATTATGAAGACTGCAACAAGTAACATGCACATGTGGTATGGTTTAAAAATGATAGCTGGTATTTTAGTTATCGGTGGAATGGAAATGGTTCTTGTGAAAATGAGCAAGAACAAAGCAACAGGGGCAGTTTGGGGGCTATTTATTGTTGCATTAGTAGCAGTATTTTACCTTGGACTGAAATTACCGATTGGTTGGCAAGTATTCTAATAAAGAAAATAAAACCACCTTATAATCTCAAAGACTTGGGAGCTAAGGTGGTTTTTACTTTTTATGTCGCATCGATATGTAACTCTTCTCCATTTACTTTCGTAAAACGGAACATGTTTTTATTGGATGTAGTGTGACGGACGAAATGATGCTGTAGTGTACAGATCATCTCTTCGTTATCAAACAAAAGAATATTTACTCCTTCGCGTGACTCCTCTTTCGGTAAGAAAGATAAATAATTATGACAATACATGCAATCATATAAAGAGTAGTGAAGTGATTGCAATGATTCGGTTAATAATGTGAACGCAGAGTCAGGTAATTCCTCGAGCCATTCATTATAGCTAAGAAGTAATTTTTTTCGAATACGTATCATTTCCCCGTTTTGCAGGTGGTGCTGTTCGTTGGCGATTTGTAATATATCTTGTTCATAGAAACGAGCTGGTAGCCAGTTGTTGTTATATAAAATCTCAAAACCATCTTCGGCAATATCTTCTAATAAAAATGCTTCATCATTTTCATCATCAAAGAATACCCATTCATTGTTTATATATTCTACATTACCGACTGTATGAGCGCGGGGCTGGTTATATAAAATATGGTTACGTTGTATCATACATGATTTCTCCTTTATAAAAAGTAGTTATTCCTGTTATAGACAGTTCGTGCATTCTTTATAACTAGACACATCTAGACATAGGTGGGCATACAATAAAACACGTTTTACTGAGTGAGAATGCTATTCCATATGTGGATAGTAGGTTATCGTCAAGTTTTCCATTTTTTGATCCGCACTCTTAGGGTGGGGATTACTGCACGTTCAAGAAAAGAAATAAGATGGAAGGATGATTTATATGTGCGGGATTACAGGATGGGTGGATTATAAACGCTCATTAGAAGGAGAAAGAGATGTCGTTACGAAGATGGCTGAGACGTTAGCCAAACGTGGGCCGGATGATAATAAAGTTTGGATTAAAGGCAATGTCGCATTTGGGCATAAACGTTTAATCGTTGTGGACCCTGAGGGCGGGAAACAACCGATGACTTGTTTAAAAGATGAAACGAATTACGCCATTTGCTATAACGGTGAACTTTATAACACAGAAGACATTCGAAAGGAATTATTAAGAAGAGGATATACGTTCAAAGGTCATTCTGATACAGAAGTATTATTAGCTTCTTATATTGAATGGAAAGAAGAATGTGTCGATCATTTAAACGGTATATATGCGTTTGCTGTATGGGATGAACAGAAAGAACAAGTATTTATTGCGCGAGATCGACTAGGTGTAAAACCGCTATTTTATAAATATGATAGTGGGCGATTACTATTTGGTTCAGAGTTAAAAGCGATACTGGCTCATCCAGATGTGAAGGCGGAAGTAACGTTAGAAGGGTTATCCGAAATATTCGGCCTCGGACCGTCAAGAACGCCTGGCCATGGTATTTATGCTGGTATAAAAGAATTACGTCCAGGTCATGCGATGACATTTTCAAAGAACGGTTTATGTATATGGAGATATTGGAATGTAGAAAGTAAAAAACATGAAGACTCTTTTGAAGAAACAGTAGAGAAAACGCGCTTTTTATTACAAGATGCCATTACAAGACAGCTTGTTTCTGATGTACCACTATGTACTTTTTTATCAGGTGGTGTAGATTCGAGCGCTATTACAGCTATCGCAGCGAAAGAATACGAGAGATCAGGAAAAGGGCAATTACACACGTATTCTATTGATTACGAAGATAATGACAAATACTTTAAAGCGAATGCGTTCCAGCCAAATTCAGATGCTCCGTTTATTAATTTAATGACTGAGACATTTCAAACAACCCATCATCGCTGCGTCATTTCGAATGAAAAATTAGCAGAGTATTTAACTGAAGCAGTACTCGTTCGTGATTTGCCTGGTATGGCAGATATCGATTCGTCATTATTATGGTTTTGTCGTGAAATTAAACAAGATTTTGTCGTCGGTTTATCTGGGGAATGTGCAGATGAAATATTTGGTGGATATCCGTGGTTTTATAGAGAAGATGATTTACAATCGAGTGCCTTTCCGTGGATGCGCTCTACAGAAGCACGTGAACAACTGCTAAAGAAAGAATGGAGAAATAAATTAAATTTACAACAATATGTACAAAGGCGCTATGAAGAGTCGATTCAAGAAGTTCCTATTTTAGAGGGAGAAAGTCCGCTAGAAGCAAAAAGACGCCAATTATTTTATTTAAATATGGTATGGTTTATGACAACATTATTAGACAGAAAAGACCGCATGAGTATGGGGGCAAGTTTAGAAGTACGTGTTCCATTTGCAGATCATCGCCTTGTCGAATATGCGTGGAATATTCCTTGGGAAATGAAAATGTATAAAAACCGCGAAAAAGGTCTATTACGTAAAGTGTTAGAAGATGTACTTCCACATGACATCTTATATAGAAAGAAGAGTCCTTATCCGAAAACGCACAATCCACACTATACAAAAGCAGTAACAGTATGGCTTCAAAATCTATTAACGGATAAAGGTTCAATTTTACACGAATTGTTTGATAAAGAGCAGTTGAACGGATTAATTCAGTCTGGTGGCAGTGCATTTCAAACACCATGGTTTGGTCAATTGATGACTGGGCCACAGCTTTTAGCTCATTTAGCACAAATTCACGTTTGGTTTAAAGAATATGGGGTAAATATTAAGGAATAAGGGAAAAGCGGCTTACAATTATGTAAGTCGCTTTTTATTAAAGAAATTGTCATATAAAATTCAAAATCACCTTATAAATAATACTTAATTAGAATTATTATTTTGACGTACTTATTATTGCTTGTTATAATTGGAAACAAACGTTCTGAAAAGGATTCTCATTTATAAAATTGAGGTGTTATATAGATGACAAAGAAAAAAATAGGTTTACTCGTAATGGCGTATGGAACACCAGAATCATTAGACGATGTAGAGGCATATTATACACATATCCGTCACGGGCGTAAGCCGTCAGAAGAAGCGCTTGAAGATTTAATTGAGCGCTATAAAGCGATTGGTGGAATTTCGCCGCTTGCAAAAATTACGAAAGAGCAGGCGCATAAATTAACAGATTCAATGAATAACATATTTACAGAGTATGAATTTACTTGTTACTTAGGTTTAAAACATACTGCGCCATTTATAGAAGATGCTGTAGAGGAAATGAAGCGAGATGGAATTGAGCAGGCGATTAGTATCGTATTAGCACCGCACTATTCTACATTTAGCATTAAAGCGTATAATGATCGTGCTATTCGTCTTTCAAAAGAAATCGGTGGTCCTGTTATTGAACCAATTGAACAATGGTATGATGAACCGAAATTTATTTCGTATTGGGCAGACCAAATAAAAGAAACGTTTACAGAAATTGATGATAAAGAGAAAGCAGTCGTAATTTTCTCAGCGCATAGTTTGCCAGAAAAGATTATTGCAGCAGGAGACCCATATGTAGAACAACTAAAGCATACGGCAGATTTAATTGCAGAAGCTGCAAATATTCAAAACTATACAATCGGTTGGCAAAGTGCTGGGAATACTCCTGATCCATGGATTGGTCCAGATGTGCAAGATTTAACGAAAGATTTATATGCAGAGCATGGGTACGAATCTTTCATATATTGCCCAGTTGGTTTTGTAGCGGAGCATTTAGAAGTTTTATATGACAACGATTATGAATGTAAAGTTGTAACTGATGAATTAAATGCCAAATATTTTAGACCAAGTATGCCGAATGCACAATCTGCATTTATCGACTGTTTGGCTGAAATTGTTTCAAAAAAAGTGAAGGAAATAGTTGACAAAGGTTTAGTTTTGAATAATAATTAGTTTATAATGATTTTAAATAAATAATAATTACTATGAAAGAAAGAGGAGGATCCCCCTAGATGAATCCAAATAATCGCTTAACAACAAACCAAGGTGCTCCAGTTGGAGATAACCAAAATTCTCGTACAGCTGGTCGTCGTGGACCAGTATTATTAGAAGACTATCATTTAGTAGAAAAACTTGCGCACTTTGATCGTGAACGTATTCCGGAGCGTGTTGTGCATGCACGTGGTGCAGGTGCTCACGGTGTATTCGTAACGAAAAATAGTATGAAGCAATATACGAAAGCGGCATTTTTACAAAATGAAGGAACTGAAACGCCTGTATTTGTTCGTTTTTCAACGGTTATTCATGGTCAAGGTTCTCCTGAAACAGCACGTGACCCACGTGGGTTCGCTGTTAAATTTTATACAGAAGAAGGAAACTACGATATCGTAGGTAATCATTTACCGGTTTTCTTCATTCGTGATGCAATTAAATTCCCTGATATGGTACATTCTTTAAAACCAGCACCTGATACGAATATTCAAACGCCAGATCGTTACTGGGATTTCATGACGTTAACTCCAGAATCTACACACATGATGACATGGGTATTTTCTGATTACGGTACACCAGCAAGTTATCGTGAAATGGAAGGTTTCGGCGTCCATTCATTTAAATGGATTAATGAAGAAGGTAAAATTGTTTATATTAAATACCACTGGAAACCACAGCAAGGTGTACGTAACTTAAATGCGAAAGAAGTGCAAGAAGTACAAGGGAAAGACTTCAATCATGCAACTCGTGACTTGTTCGACGCAATCGAAAAAGGAAATCACCCGAAATGGGATTTACACGTACAAGTTATGCAATTAGATGAAATGGACTCTTTAGACTTTGATCCATTAGATCCAACGAAAGTATGGCCAGAAGATCGCTTCCCATTAATGGAAGTAGGGACGATGACGTTAAATCGTAATCCGGAAAATTTCTTTGCAGAAGTAGAACAAGTAGCGTTCTCTCCAAGTGCAACTGTAAATGGTATTGAGCCATCGGAAGATAAATTATTACAAGGTCGTTTATTCTCTTACCCAGATACACAGCGTTATCGTCTTGGTGCAAATTACTTACAAATTCCTGTAAACTGCCCATACGCAGCTGTTCATAATCAACAACGTGATGGTGCGATGCAAGTAAATCAAAACCCATCTACAATCAACTACGAACCGAGCCGTCATGCAGAGAATCCGGTTGAAGACAAAGCTTACCGCGATTCAACTATGAAAGTAGAAGGCTATGTATCTCGTGAAAAAATCGAGAAACCAAATGACTTCAAACAAGCAGGCGAGCGTTACCGTTCATTCTCTAAAGAAGAGCAAGATAACTTAATTGCAAACTTAACAAATGATCTAAAAGACGTAAATGAACGCACAAAATTATTAGCTGTTTGTAACTTCTTCCGTGCAGATCAAGAATACGGTATGCGTTTAGCGCAGGCATTAAATGTTGATATTACGCAATATGTAGGAAATGCTCCGAAATAAATAGGAAAAGACGACTGTTATGAAACGGTCGTCTTTTTTATGTGTAAAGTTACACGCGGGTATTCTTCAGTTTCGTTATGTCGGAATTTGTTGGTAAATCGATATCTTGTGTCGAAACGTTGATATATTGAAAGAAACAATCGATATATTTGAAAAATCATTGATATATCCAAAAAACCGTTAATATATTTCCAGTCATACTAGGTGGGGTATGTTGCCCGGTGCGCAAAAAAGAGATGCAATCTATTACTAATAGATTGCATCTCTTTTTTAGTTTGCTCGCTCTGCATGTTCATAAGCTTTCTCACCATGCATCGAAATATCAAGTCCCATATGTTCCTCGTGCTCATCTACCCGAACAGGGAGGAAGAAGTTAATAACTTTAATAATGGCATAAGTCATTATTATTGTGAATGCATATGTTGCTCCAATTGCTACCAGTTGTTTAAACAGTAAAGCGGCATTTCCGTAAAATAATCCGTTTGCACCATCTCCGTTTATGGTAGTGGTTGCAAATAGTCCTGTTGCAATACCGCCCCAAGTTCCTCCGATGCCGTGGCATCCAAAGGCATCAAGTGTATCGTCATACCCGAATTTTGTTTTTAAGAAGAAAACGGCGCCAAAGCATAATATACCACCAATTGCCCCGATAAGAAGGGCGGAGAAAGGTGTAACGAACCCGCAAGCTGGTGTAATAGCGACTAGACCAGAAACAACTCCGCAAGCAGCTCCCATCGCGGTCGGTTTTGATTGGAAGAACCATTCAGAAAGCATCCAAGTTAGAGCGGAGGCAGCAGCGGCTATATTTGTATTAATAAATGCAGTTAAAGCTACGTCGTTTAAGGATAATGCGCTGCCGACGTTAAAACCGAACCAGCCAAACCATAATAAGCCTGCGCCTAACATTGTAAATGGCAAATGGTGAGGAGAAGAACCATTTATGTTTTTTCGTTTTCCAAGGAAAATAGCTAATACAAGACCAGCAACTCCGGAAGTGATGTGAACGACGTTTCCGCCAGCGAAGTCTAGTGCCCCAAGTTCCCTTAGCCACCCGCCGACGCCCCATACCCAATGAGCGACAGGATTGTAAACGATCGTTGTCCATAGAAGGATAAAAATAAGAAAGGCAGAAAATCGCATTCTTTCAGCGAATGCACCTGAAATTAAAGCTGGAGTTAAAATGGCGAACATGAGTTGAAACATCATGAATAAATTGTGAGGAATAGTAGATGAGTAGTCTGGATTTGGTGCGTAGGTAACTCCGTTTAGACCGAACCAATCAAGTGTACCGATAATCCCGTGCCAATCTGGTCCGAATGATAAAGAATAGCCGATAACAATCCATTGAATCGAAACGATAGCCATTGCGCTATAACTATGCATCGTTGTACTGAGTACATTTTTGCTGCGAACCATACCTCCATAAAAAAGTGCCAATCCTGGTGTCATCAACATGACCATTACTGTCGTCACAAACATAAAAACCGTATCTCCCATATTCATGATTTTCCCTCCTATAATGTTAGAAAAAATAACATCATTTTGTTATGTTTCATATCATATTCGAAATTGAACTAAAAATCAACTAAAAATTCAGAAAAATATATACGTGATGTTAGAAAACCAAACATGTATTATTTTGTGAGGGTTGAAATCGACATATGCGTTTCATTCGGAAAATTGGTATAATATTCTTACAATTAAAAAACTTGGGGGATGCGTGTGGGAAAAATACGGACTAGGAAACTATTAATTTGTTTTTGCTTAGCTGTTGTTTTGTTTGTACCAATACATACTTTTGCAGACGAAAAAAGAGAGTGGCGAGACGAAGTTATCTATTCCATTATGATTGATCGCTTCAATAATGGAGAACCGAAAAATGACAAACAGTTAGAAGTTGGTAATTTAGAAGGGTATCAAGGTGGGGATATAAGAGGAATTATAAAAAGGTTGGATTACATAAAAGAAATGGGTTTTACTACCGTTATGCTTTCGCCGCTTTTTGAAAGTGGAAAGTACGATGGAGTAGACGTGCGAAATTTTAAAAAGGTAAATGAACATTTCGGGGCAGACAATGATGTGAAAGAACTTGTAAGAGAAGCTCATGCAAAAGGAATGAAAGTTGTATTTCAATTTCCGCTTGGAGAAAACGAACAACAGGTAATTGATGCAATGAAATGGTGGATAAAAGAAGTTGATTTAGATGGAAGTTATGTTATACATAGTGAAAAAAAGCCGCGTTCCTTTTGGGATAACGCGCAAAAAGATATGCAAGTGATAAAGAAAGATTTTCGTATTATGACGAAGGAGGATAGTGAATACAACGAAAAAATAGTAGAATCGTTTTCCAAAGCGGATGTATCGGTGAAATCGTTATACGATGTGAGTAAAAAAGAAGGGGAATTTGTTACGTTTTTAGATGATCAAGAAACAAAAAGATATGCGCGTATTGCAAAAGAAAATATGTATTATCCGCCATCACGTTTAAAACTGGCGCTTACATATTTGTTAACATCACCTGGAATTCCGAATTTTTATTACGGAACTGAAATTGCATTAGATGGAGGAAGTGTACCTGATAATAGACGATTAATGGATTTTAAGTCAGACGAAAAATTTATGCAGCACATAACAAAACTAGGTGAACTTAGACAGGCTAGACCGTCTTTACGACGCGGTACGTTTGAGCTACTGTATGATAAGAGCGGGATGAGCATACTAAAACGAAAATATAAAAATGAAGTAACTTTAGTAGCAATTAATAATACGAAAGAAACACAAAAAGTCTCCTTACCTGCAAGTACGATTGGTGAAAAACAAGAGTTAAGAGGATTGTTAGAGGATGAAATTATAAGAGAGGAAAATGGGGAATTTTATCTCGTTTTAAAGCGTGAAGAATCAAACGTGTATAAAGTTAACGGAGAAACAGGTGTGAATTGGTTATTTATCTCCTTAATCGTTGGTGTGAATGTATTATTTATTGTGTTTTTAATTGCAGTTAAAAGGAAACGTAGATGAGATGAGAAGTTACGCACTCTATATTCATGTCTTCTTATTGGATTTGTAAGTTTGTTCGGTGGGGCCAGGTTAGGGAGAAAGTCTTCTTCCTAGCCTGTTTTTGTGTCAATACGGATAGAGAAAGACCTTTGAAACAAACAATAATTGCAACTATATTAATTTTACATTACATTAAAAGTTAGAGAATACTCTTATACTAATATAGTACTAAATAGTAGGTGGGAAAATGGAATTTTACGATTTGGGTATTACCATTAAAGAGCTTAGAATTAAAAAAAATATATCACAATCCGAATTATGTCATGGAATATGTTCGCAAAGTCAAATTAGCAAAATAGAAAAAGGTATGATTTATCCATCTAGTATATTGTTATATCAATTATCAGAAAGACTTGGTATTGACCCAAATAATATATTTGCATTAACTCAAAACAAAAAGTTAAAATATGTAGAAAATGTAAAATGTGTAATAAAAGATTGCTTAAAGCAAAAACAATATAAAGAACTTTATGAAATCGTGAAAAAAGAGAAAGATGAAAAAAATTTTCAGGCAAAAGAAGATAAACAATTTCTCCTATGGCATGAAGCAATTGCTGTATTTGAGGTGAACAGATCCATAAAAACTGCTTTAAAGCTTTTAAATAATGCATTAAAACTAACTTTAACCAATGTTGATTTTTTATCAGAAAGAGAAATAGATATTATGCAGACAATGTCTATATTTTATGCGGAAAATAAAGAATATGATAAAAGTATTACTATATTAGGAAGATGTTTAACTAATTTTAATAAGTTAGATTTTCCGAGAGATAAAGCGATTAAATTAAAAATCATTTTTAATTTAGCGAAATGTTTAGGTATGACCTATCAATATGAAGAAGCGGTAAAATACATTGATAAGGGCATCAAATTAGCTATTAATCTAAATACTCTATACTTATTAGGTGAACTTTACTATTTAAAAGGATGGAATTTATTAAGATTTAAACAACAGAATGAAGAAGATATTGCAAATAACATGAAAAAAGCATTATTTATATTTGAACTAACAGAAAAAGAAAATCTGATAAAAATGGTTAAAGAAAAATATTTTGAAAACCAAACTGAAAAAAGCCACTCATAATACATTTGGAAATCACTTGAAATATAATAAAACCTACAGGGGAAATCCCTGTAGGTTTTACACTTATAAACTTGCTTCTAAAATATTAGTGTTTAATATAAATTTTTGAATAAGAGTTTACTTAGTGTACTTTTTATTTTGAAGTCTGCATCTTTATTAACAATTTATGCTTCTTTTTAATCACATCCAAATATTGTTAAGATTGAGATGATTCAAGTCGGAGGAAGGCACTTTGAGTGTCTTTTTTTTATGACCTTTATCATTAACTATTTAATGTTTTTTTAAATGATTACATGACATATTTTTTTTGTACCAAGCTTTGTTGATACAGTTAGACTTATCCGTTAGTATATTCGTATTATTAGAACATCCTACAGTATTTAGGGAGAATGTGGCCAATAAAAACCATAATATTAATTTCTTCAAATAACCACTTCTAACTCTTTTTTAATTAACATTTTTTAAAATACTTATTAATTTTACATTACATTAAAGGTTGGAAAATATTCTTATACTCATAAATTGTTACGTTTCGGCGAGGAGAGGAATTATGAGTTATAGCAATTTTTAAGATGACTTTGGCCTAGGATGTAATTGCTAAGAAAAGTAATTCAAATCGAAGGGAAAACGTCTTAAGGTGTCTTTTCCTTATTTTCAATTTACTTAGCGATTTTTACCGCACATACCCTTTTTTCTATGGTTTGTTCTTGTAATATTGTCTCTACAAGACAAAAAGAAAACTCCTCTAATTAAGAGGAGTTTTCTTTTTAGCGGTAGTTAATGAACTGTACGTCGATTGGTAAATCAGCGCTACGAACAGCTGCGATTACGGCTTGTAAGTCATCACGGCTTTTCGCTGTAACACGTACTTGATCGTCTTGTACTTGTGTTTTTACTTTTAATTTCATTTCTTTAATGATGTTGTTAATTTTTTTAGCGTTATCTTTATCGATACCTTGTTGAAGTGTTGCACGTTGGCGAACAGTGTTGCCAGTTGCAGCTTCAACTTTTCCGTAATCTAAGTTCTTAATTGGAACGTTACGTTTTACAAGTTTAGAAATTAAAACGTCTTTTACTTGGTCTAATTTGAACTCGTCGTCAGAAGTTAAAACTAGTACTTCTTTTTCTAATTTAATATCACTTTTACTTCCTTTAAAGTCATATCGGTTTTGGATTTCTTTTAATGCGATATTAATTGCGTTTGTTACTTCAGGTAATTCTACTTTCGAAACGATGTCAAAAGAACTATCTTTTGCCATAGTTAGCACCTCCAAATAAATTTCTAATCTTGTTATGTACTGTACATACTAAAGTATAGCTGAAAACGAGTCTAGACTTAAGTGTTTTTGTACTTATATTCATGGAACCTCATTTTATTATAGTGAATTTTGGGCAGTTGGACAAATACAGGAAAAATCATGTTATAATTAACTTTTGTTTGGAATGATAAAAAAGATAATTTTATATATATAGAAGGGAATTAAAAAAATATGTATTTGCAAATAGGATCGATTGAACAGGTAACTGTTTTACGCGAAACGGAAATCGGATATATGGTTGGGAATGAAGAAGAAGAAATTTTCCTACATAAAAACGAAGTAGCTGGAGAAATTGAAGAAGGCGATACGATTGATGTATTTTTATACCTTGATCACCAAAATCGTATTTCAGCAACAATGAAGGAACCGATTATTACAACGTATGATTGGAACTGGGTAAAGGTTGTAGAAGTTATTCCTAGTTTAGGTGTGTTTGTTGATATTGGTGTGTCAAAAGATATACTAATTCCAGCTGATGAGTTCCCAATTTATATGCCGGTATGGCCAGAAGTAGGCGACGAATTATATTGTACGTTAAAATTAACGAATCGTGATCGTTTAATTGCTCTTCCGGCAAGAGACAGTGATATGCAAGAAATTATCGTAGATGCAACGCCATCTATGCGTAATAAAAACGTAAATGGACGTGTATATCGTTCGCTTCAAGTTGGTTCATTCATACTAACTGATGAGCATTTCCGTGCTTTCTTACACCATACAGAAAGAAAAGAACAAGTCCGCATCGGTGAGCGTGTAACGGGCCGTATTATTGACGTGAAAGATGATGGTACAATTAACATTTCACTTCTTCCTCGTAAAGAAGAAGGAATGGAAGACGATGCGGCAGTAATTTATGCATATATGGAAGAACGAGGCGGAGCAATGCCGTTTTGGGATAAGAGCCATCCGGAAGATATTAAAGAACGCTTTAACATGAGTAAAGCTGCATTTAAGCGCGCACTTGGTAAATTGATGAAAGAAGAAAAAGTTTACCAAGAAGAAGGTTGGACTTACTTTAAGAAATAAGATAGAAGATTAAAAAGCACAACCTTATGTAAAAAGATAAGGTTGTGCTTTTTTAATTTCCTTGCGGTGAAACAAGAGTAAATGTATCTTTCAAATCACTATCGTTTATTTTAATATTAGCCTTTTTTAATTCCTCTTGTAATAATTTTTGGCTGAATGCAGGATCAGCAGTACGTTCTTCCTCTAAGTTTTTGCGAATAGAGTTTTTTACCTCATCGTAAGGTTTTAGATCTTTTTTATCAGTTAATTTAATAACGTGATAACCGTTTGATGATTTTACGGGATTGCTAATTTGTCCAACATTTAGTTTGTAGGCAGCGGTTTCGAATTCAGGAGCCATTGTACCTGAATTGAAGTATCCAAGGTCTCCACCTTTATCTTTTGATAGTAGATCTTGTGATTCTTGTTTTGCTAATTCTTCAAATGAAGCACCAGCATCTAATTTACTCTTTATTTCTTTCGCTTCATTTTCGTCACTTACTAAAATGTGACTCGCTTTAATTTCTGGCTTATAGTGATCTTTTACGTCTTTTTCTGTAATGCTTTTCTTAATCGCTTCATTCATAGCAAGTTTGAACTTAATTTGATTTTTGAAATCCTCTTCATCTTTTAAACGATTGTTTTCTAATACTTTTTTGAATTGATCTCCATATTGTTTTTTTACTTTTTCTATTTCTTTATTTACCTCTTCATCAGGTACTTTATATTTTTTTGTGATGACGTCTTGTGCCATCATTTCGTATAGCATGTCTTTTCCGTAACGATCTTTCAATTGTTTTTCGAAGTCGTCCTTCGTAACAGTCGAGTCTGTTGCTGTGGCGACTGTAGCTGATCCGTTTTTTTGTCCGCAAGCAGATAGCATCAATATACTTATTAGTGCAGTAATAATGAAAATATGTTTCCCTCTCATGCCAACACCTCATCCGAATATGTTATCGCTATTGTAGAATATAGAAGTGAACATGAAGTGAATTTTTAATGTTTTTTCCTTTAAAATGTAAAAAAGTACATCAACATAATTGTTGATGTACGATGGAATCAAAGGTGATCGGTCTTTTTAGAGTATGCACGTTTACCTTGCTGAATATTTTTTTGCTCTTGCTCATTTTTTTGTGTGCGTTTTGCATTATTATCGCGTGCTTTTTTGTCGTTATCACTCGTATGTGGCATATGTATCAACTCCATTTCTAAACGTTGTACGTTTATCATTTCCTTTTTCGTAAAGACTATGTATAGCGGTGCATTTATGAAGGGTAAAGGTGGATTCGAAATGGATTTGAAGTTGAATTATACTGAACTTATAAAGAAGTTAATCGTTGTAATCATCGCAGGATTATTAAACGCGATTGGGATGAATTTATTTTTAACGCCAGCAAAAGTGTATGCGAGCGGCTTTGCTGGATTGTCTCAATTATTATCACAAATATTAGGTGATTTTTTATCGATTCACATATCTACGGGAGTATTGTTTAGCTTATTTAATATTCCTGTCGTTATTTTAGCGTGGAAAAAGGTTGGAAAGGCCTTCACCTTTTTTAGTTTTCTTTGTGTTATATTTATGACTTTGTTTCTAGAAATCATCCCTGTTAGAGCGGTTTCGAATGATATCATATTAAATGCGATTTTTGGCGGGATTATTTCGGCAATTGGAGTAGGGATTGCTTTAAAGTGGGGTGCTTCTACAGGTGGATTAGATATTATCGCCATGATTTTATCAAAAATAAAAGATAAGCCTGTCGGTACATACTTTTTCTTTTTTAATGCAATTATCATTATCGCTGCTGGCTATGTATATGGATGGGAAAAAGCGTTATATACGTTAGTGACTTTATATGTATCAACGAGAATTATTGATGCAATTCATACTCGTCATGTAAAGATTACAGCATTAATTGTTACGAAGAATGGGGCGGACGTAAGAAAGGCGATTCACTCGCGATTAGTAAGAGGAATTACAACGATACCAGCAACAGGTGCTTATACGAATGAAAATAAAGAAATGTTAATGATGGTTATTACCCGTTACGAGTTATACGAATTGGAGAGGATTATTAAACAAGTGGACCCAGGTGCATTTACAAATATACTGCAAACAGTTGGGGTGTTCGGATTGTTTCGGAAAGATTAAAGAGGACCGAAGTTGGTCCTCTTTTTTAATGTACATTCGTAATGTTTTGCAATTGCTCTTGCATTTCACGGAGCTGAACTTTTTCAGCAGTTGAAGAGTTTGCGTAAGCGGATTGCAAAGCATTTTTTGCTCTATATACGAGATCTTGTTGCTCAGTACCGCTTGAACAAGATACGGCATTTTCAACAGCATCTCTAGCTTGTTGGAATAGTAAGTTCCCCATTTAAACCCATCCAAAAGAAGAGTTACTTCTTGCCTTTTCTGCCTCAGCTAATGTACCTCTGTGCGGGAATCTTGCATCATGCTTCATAACAGCATCGGCTCCTTGTTGGATAAAACGCTTTGATTTGTTCTTTTTACCCATTCGAAAAACCCCCTTTATTTAGCTGAAAACAATCGACGCGATGTCTCTTGCGTCTACTTATAGTATGGACATTTGGCAGGAAACTATAAGTAGGGAATTTTTAGATTACAACCCAAGAACCTCTTCTAAATATAAAGCAATACCATCTTCTTCGTTCGTTAACGTCGTATGGTTTGCGAGTGATTTTAATTCAGGGATGGCATTCCCCATTGCGATGCCGTGACCAGCAAATTCAATCATTTCAAAATCATTATCTTCGTCACCGAAAGCGATAATTCGCTCTTGTGGAATGTTGTAATGACTAGAAATTTTTTGTAATCCAACCGCTTTATTTAATCCGCTTTTCACAATCTCAATAATCGGCCAAGGTGCGCCCCATTTTCTATGATCGATTACTTCTGCGTGCATATCCGTTAAATGTTGACGAATTGCAGTGGAATGCTCGTCATGTGCATCAATTAATAAGCAAGTTGGATGATCGTTTAAAATATTTAATAAGTCTCCCGTAAAAATCTTAGGAGAGCCGAATTCGAAAATATGTTTTTTATCTTCATCAATTTCACGAACATACACATCGTCCATTACTTCCGCGTATATATTTTTTACGCCGAAATCAAAGCAAGCTCGTACAATTTCTTGCGCTGTTGCTAGCTCAAGAGGAGAGTGGTGTGTTCCCCAGCTTGAATCAAGAGGATGATGTACGTAAGCACCGTTAAAGTTTACGATAGGTGTGTTAAGAGCAAGTTCTTTATAGTAATCATAACTAGCACGGAATGGACGTCCTGTTGAAATAACAACAATATGTCCCTGTTCCTTTGCTTTTGCAATTGTATGTTTCGTTCGAGTGGAAATTATTTTGTTGTCTGTTAATAAAGTACCGTCTAAGTCTAATGCGATTAAATGTTGTTTGTTCATAATTTCACCTCTTATAATAATTTTTTTGTATCTATCTGTATTTCCGTTTTTAATATGCAGAAATAAGAGGTTAGACTCGGTGAAATCACCATAGATGGAAATTTCACTATATATCCATCTTACGTCTCAAAGTACTGCGGTGTCTACTATTTATCGTTGGAAATTAAGAAAAGTCAACATCTTTTTAGAAAGTTCAAACAATGTTTCTTTCATTATGTACAAATTGTGAAAAGGGTTACATTGCTCGTGTGATGAGACTTATAATGAACATGTAATCTTCTCGTATATGTTTGACTCTCCTTTGAAACTAGCCTAGAGTAGGTTGGTTTCTTTTTTTCTACAAGTAGGAAAGAAATCCCTGCTTACGCTTGTATCATTCATATATATGTACAAGGACGAGATGTAGTACTGTTTCCTAAACATGACAGAAAACCTTTCTTTTAAAATGGATATACTAATGAGGCAAAGACGTCATGGAAGGAGAATGAAAATGGGACAAAATCGCAGGTTTCGTTCTGGACAAAAAGCGCCGAATGATGGTATTTATGTAGAAATTGGTGAAACGGGAAGTATGGTGAAAAATCCGCAAATGGTACAATTAACTGCCGGTGAAAAGTTTCCGGATAACACGAATCATAACCGTCAGTGGACATATAAAAGAAAACCGTAACAGAAGCCGCAATCGTTATTGCGGCTTTTTTGTCATTACACATTATAATTTCATTTACCATATTTTTAAAACAGTATAATGAATGCTTCCTTTTTCTTTTTCCAATAATAAGTTTGAAAATACATAGGCAAAATTATTGTATAAAAAAGTCAGTTGGCGTATAATCAAATCAAAGGTCAAAGAAAGTCAAACTTTTGGAGGGCTGTAAAGATGGACTTAAATCAAATGACAACAAAAACACAAGAGGCGATTATGAGTGCCCAATCTTTAGCGGTATCTCATCATTACCAAGAGGTGGATACTGTTCATCTATTACTTGCATTATTAGAAGAGCAAGATGGATTAGCAGTACGTATATTTCAAAAAATGAATGTTGATATAGAAGCATTAAAGCAAAGTGCTGAAAGCTTAATTAAAAAGAAACCTTCTGTAACAGGGAGCGGTGCAGAGGTTGGAAAATTGTATGTAACGAGCGCTCTGCAACAATTGCTTGTAAGAGCAGGGAAAGAAGCAGAAAAACTGCAGGATGATTACATTTCAGTCGAACATGTATTGCTTGCTTTTTCCGAAGAAAAAGGCGATATAAATCAATTATTTGCAAGATTGCATATTACGAAAGATAACTTATTACAGTCTTTAATGACAGTTCGGGGGAATCAAAGAGTGACTAGTCAAAATCCAGAAGCAACTTATGAAGCGTTAGAAAAATATGGCCGTGATTTAGTGGCAGAAGTGAGAGCTGGGAAAATTGATCCTGTTATCGGCCGAGATAGTGAAATTCGACGCGTTATCCGCATTCTTTCACGTAAAACGAAAAACAATCCTGTTTTAATTGGTGAGCCAGGTGTTGGTAAAACAGCAATCGTTGAAGGATTAGCACAGCGTATTGTGAAAAAGGATGTACCTGAAGGATTGAAAGATAGAACGATTTTTGCGTTAGATATGAGTGCGCTCGTAGCAGGTGCGAAATTCCGTGGTGAGTTCGAAGAGCGTCTGCAAGCTGTATTAAATGAAATTAAAAAGAGTGAAGGACGCATTTTATTATTCATTGATGAACTTCATACAATCGTTGGAGCTGGTAAAACAGAAGGTGCGATGGATGCAGGAAATATGTTAAAACCGATGCTTGCTCGTGGTGAACTGCATTGTATCGGGGCGACAACATTAGATGAATATCGTAAATATATTGAAAAAGATCCAGCACTAGAAAGACGTTTCCAACAAGTATTAGCAGAAGAACCAACTGTTGAAGATACGATTTCCATATTACGTGGATTAAAAGAACGCTTTGAAATTTATCACGGTGTAAATATTCATGACCGTGCGATTGTAGCAGCGTCAGTTTTATCAGATCGATATATTTCAGATCGCTTCTTACCGGATAAAGCGATTGACCTTGTTGATGAAGCGTGCGCAACAATTCGTACAGAAATCGATTCTATGCCGACAGAATTAGATGAAGTAACGCGTCGTATTATGCAGCTGGAAATTGAAGAAGCGGCTCTTGGAAAAGAAACGGATCGTGGTAGCCAAGAGCGTCTAAAAACATTGCAACGTGAATTATCGGATTTAAAAGAAGTTGCAAGTGGTATGAGAGCGAAATGGGAGAAAGAAAAAGAAGACATTCACAAAGTTCGTGACTTACGTGAACATTTAGAACGTCTGCGCCGTGAATTAGAAGAAGCAGAAGGTAATTACGATTTAAATAAAGCAGCCGAACTTCGTCACGGGAAAATTCCTGCAATCGAAAAAGAATTAAAAGAAGCGGAAGAAATGGGCGCGCATAATAAACAAGAAAATCGTTTATTACGTGAGGAAGTAAGTGAAGAAGAAATTGCAGATATTGTTTCACGCTGGACTGGTATTCCTGTTGCTAAACTTGTTGAAGGCGAACGTGAGAAATTACTACGCTTAGAGCAAATCTTATCAGAGCGTGTCATCGGACAAGAGGAAGCAGTAAGCCTAGTATCAGACGCGGTTCTTCGTGCACGCGCTGGTATTAAAGACCCGAATCGTCCAATTGGTTCCTTCATTTTCTTAGGCCCTACGGGTGTTGGTAAAACAGAACTTGCAAAAACGTTAGCGCAGTCTTTATTCGATAGTGAAGAGCAAATGATTCGTATTGACATGTCTGAGTATATGGAGAAACACGCTGTGTCACGCTTAATTGGTGCGCCTCCTGGATATGTAGGGTATGAAGAGGGCGGTCAATTAACAGAAGCGGTAAGACGTAAACCGTATTCAGTTATTTTGTTAGACGAAATCGAAAAAGCACATCCAGAAGTATTCAACATTTTATTACAAATGTTAGATGATGGACGCATTACAGATTCACAAGGAAGAACAGTAGACTTTAAAAACACAGTTATTATTATGACTTCAAATATTGGATCTGCTCATTTACTAGAGGGATTAGAAGAAGATGGTTCGATTAAAGAGGAATCAAGAGACCTTGTAATGGGGCAATTAAGAGGACATTTCCGCCCTGAATTTTTAAACCGTGTTGATGAAATTATTTTATTCAAACCTCTTACAACGAATGAAATTAAAGGCATTGTTGATAAAATTGTAAAAGAACTACAAGGCCGTCTAGCTGAACGTCACATTACAGTAGAATTAACAGATGCAGCAAAAGAATTTGTTGTAGAAGCTGGTTTCGACCCAATGTACGGAGCTCGTCCATTAAAACGATACGTACAACGTCAAGTGGAAACGAAATTAGCAAGAGAATTAATTGCAGGAACAATTACAGACAATAGTCACGTAGTTGTTGATGTAGAAAATAACGAATTAGTCGTTCATGTGAAATGAAAATAAAAAAGAGTTCGGATAAAATCCGGACTCTTTTTTTAGTGTTGTTCTACTGGCTCGTTTGGAATTGCAGCTGAAATTGCGAGTACTAATACAGCAAGAACAACTGAGAAAATAGACGCTTGGTTAAAGTCGTATGTACCGCCAGTCATAGAGCCAATTACGTAGCTCATCATATGTACAAGTAAGAACGACCAAATTAATGCCCAAATGAAACGCATATTTTACACCTCTATTCGTTCAATCTGTCCTTATTGTAACACAATTGAAAAAAGAATATAGAAAAATATTTGTAGATTTTTCAACGCAAATTTGCATTCCGTTCATACATTATAAAAGAGTGGTTTTATATGTTTAGAAAATAAGGCGGGGGAAAAATGAGTATTACGGAACGTTTTTTTTACTTAGAAAAAGAACCATGTGTCATTTATTTACCGGAGAAGCCAAATGGATTTTCTGTTATGCTCCTCGGTGATTATAACTACTTTATTGAGAATGGTACAAGTTTATGGACACAACATGCGGGTAAATCTTATTTCTTACATGGTCTTATTGAGCAAGGCTACACGGTCTTTTCCTCTAATTTATACGGAAGACATTGGGGGAACGATCAATCTGTTCGTCTGGCAAAACGTTTATATGATGTTGTTTTGAGAAAAGAGACGTTAAATGCGAAGATGCACATTATGGCAGATGGTATGGGAGCGCTTGTGGCACTTGAAATGATGAACAAATATCCTGAATGTATTCGTTCTGTTGTTATGTTAAATCCGTGTTTAGATTTACCAGAATATGTGGGTTTTGAGAAAGAGCATAAGTTTTTTTACAAGAGACTCGTGAAGGAATTAAGTTTGGCGTATGATTCCAAAGAAGAAGAATTAGATTTAAAAATAAATAAGAAATCATTTACGCTTCTTCCATCTTGTGTACCTGTTAAAATTTTCGTATCAACACAAGAAAAAAGAGGAAGAAAACAGCAGTTGCGGAGATATGAGAAAATGAGGCAATTAAATCAATGTGATACTTCTGTCTTATTCCATCTGCAAGATGTGAAATATAAAATGGTTAGGCAAACGACCGATTTCTTTAAAAAATATGAAGAAGAATTGTGAAGCTCCCATATACATAAATGAGGAGCTATTTGTTTCAAAGGGAAAGGGTTGGTGGTATGGAACGCGTGCTGATAATAGGTGCACTTACGTTTGTAGGTTATCACCTTGTGAATAAAATGATCGCAGAAGAAGTAGAAGTGTATGGTCTTGATTTTGATGAATTCGATAGTATGACCAAAATTAATGAAGAGAAGTTATTGTTAATTGGGCGAAATGCGTTATTTACGTATTATTCGATAAGAGATGAAGATGGATGGAGATCGGTAGAGGAAGAGAGATTCGATACTGTCTACTTTTGCTTATATGAGCCAAATCAGCAATGTGGATTTCGGAATGAAAGAGTCATATTACAATATTTAAAGCGAATTATAAGAATGTGTGAAGAACAAAAAGTGAAGTTAAATTTAATTTCTTCTATTGAAGTAAGTAGTACAGGTGAATCCGAAAATAAGCGACTATTTTTGAAAGTAGAAGAAGGGTTGAAAAAAGGGAATTTAAAATATAGTGTATTTCGAGTTCCTACATTATATGGACCGTGGCAACCATCCTTTATGATGTATCATCAGCTCATTTTATCAGAATTAGACGAGAAAGAGTGCCGTTGTACGAGTGAGGAAAAAGGAAGTGATTTACTTTACATTGAAGATGTATGTGAATACTTATGGGAAAATGGAACGAACGGGGCGCATCTTGGTATATACAATTTACTTAGTGGTAAACAGTCATTATGGGAAAAAGGTATGAATCTTTTACGCGCGGATGATAAAGTAAATAAAAATAATAATGAAATAAGAGATGAGGCTATCGAGGTAATTTCGATAAAAAGAAATACCCCGTTAGAATACGGTTTAAATAAGCAACTGGCACACATGAAAAAATATAAAGAGTTATACGAAGAGTAGCACGCGTGTTACACTATTGTATGTGAAAGTTTTAATGGAGAGGAAGAGTATAATATGAACGAAAAAAGCATGCAGTTTTTACAAATCGCAATGAAGCATTTACCGGAAGCAAAGGCAATTTTAGATGATAATGGAATTGCACTTGATATGGAGAAAGCACAGCCGGTGTTAGAGTTGTTAATGAAAGTTATGAACGAAGCTTATGAGCTTGGGAAAGCAGATAAAGAATAAAATCCTTCTTTTTTGATGGAGGAGAGGCTCGAATCGTGAGTAGAAGCGGTTCGGGCCTTTTTATTTGGAATGAAACACGAAAAGGTATGATTCTGTTTCTTTTAATGAAAAATAAAGTGGATAATGCGTTAGCTTTCTGTTTTATGCGAAATATATTCTAGACAAAAATACATTTATGTTTTAAAATTAGTACCAAGTCATAATAATTGATATAAAACGGAGGGCTGCGATGTGAACGTGGGCATTTTAGGAATCGGAAGATATGTGCCAGAAAAAGTAGTCACAAATCACGATTTAGAAAAAATAATGGATACATCCGATGAATGGATTCGTACGAGAACGGGAATTGCAGAAAGACGCATTGCCGATGATACAATAGATACTTCATATATGGCCGTAGAGGCTGCAAAAAAAGCACTTGAAGATGCAGGGGTTAGCGGAGAAGATATCGATCTTATTTTAGTGGCGACAGTAACACCAGATCGTGCGTTTCCAGCAGTAGCTTGTGTCATTCAAGAAGCGATTGGAGCGAAACATGCAGCTGCAATGGATGTAGGTGCAGCATGCGCTGGTTTTATGTACGGAATGATTACAGCGCAGCAATTTATTCAAACGGGGACTTATAAAAACGTATTAGTAGTTGGTAGTGATAAGCTATCTAAAATTGTAGACTGGAATGATCGAAATACAGCGGTATTATTTGGAGACGGAGCCGGTGCTATCGTAATGGGAGCAGTTTCAGAAGGAAGAGGCGTTCTATCTTTCGAATTAGGAGCAGACGGAAGCGGCGGTAAGCATCTATATCAAGACGAGTATGTTATGATGAATGGCAGAGAAGTCTTTAAATTTGCCGTTCGTCAACTTGGTGACTCTTGTCTTCGCGTGCTGGATAAGGCTGGTCTTACAAAAGAGGATGTGGATTTCTTAGTACCGCATCAAGCGAATATTCGTATTATGGAATCTGCAAGAGAGAGATTAAATTTACCACAAGAAAAAATGAGTATGACAATTGAAAAGTTTGGTAATACATCAGCTTCTTCAATTCCAATTGCAATGGTAGAGGAATTGCAAAATGGACGTATTCAAGATGGTGATTTAATTATACTTGTTGGTTTTGGCGGCGGATTAACATGGGGAGCAGTCGCTCTTCGTTGGGGTAAATAAGGACTGAGAGAAAAAAAGGAGTGTATTTTGTATGGAAAAAAAGAGGGTCGTAATTACAGGACTAGGAGCTGTTACACCGGTCGGAACAGATGTTGAAACAGCATGGGAAAACATTAAAAAGGGTGTATCTGGAATCGGGCGACTTACAAGAATTGATCCAGAACTATTTCCAGCAAAAGTAGCAGCGGAAATTAACGACTTTGAAGTCGAGAAATATATTGATAAAAAAGAAGCGCGCCGTATGGACCGCTTTACACAATATGCAGTAGCAGCAGCGAAAATGGCAGTTGCAGATGCAAAGCTTGAAATTACAGAAGAAAATGGACCTCGAATTGGTGTATGGATTGGATCTGGTATTGGCGGTATGGAAACATACGAAGAACAATTTAAGATTTTTACTGAGAAAGGCCCGCGCCGCGTGAGCCCATTCTTCGTGCCGATGATGATTCCAGATATGGCAGCAGGTCAAGTATCAATCGCAACAGGAGCAAAAGGAATTAACACTTGTTCTGTAACGGCTTGTGCATCTGGTGCAAACTCAATTGGTGATGCATTTAAAGCAATTCAGCGTGGTGATGCTGATGCAATGATTACAGGCGGAGCAGAAGCGCCGCTAACAAGTATGGCATTCGCAGGATTTAGCTCAGCGAAAGCATTAACATTTAATGAAGACCCAGCAACGGCTTGCCGTCCGTTTGATAAAAACCGTAGCGGTTTCGTAATGGGTGAAGGTTCAGGTATTTTAATTCTTGAAGAATTAGAGCACGCATTAGCTCGTGGTGCTCACATTTACGCGGAAATCGCTGGTTACGGTGCAACTGGTGATGCATTCCATATTACAATGCCTGCTCCTGGTGGTGAAGGCGGAGTGCGTGCAATGCGTCAAGCTTTAGCTGATGCAGGCCTACAGCCAGAAGATATTGATTACATTAATGCGCATGGTACAAGTACGGATGCGAATGAAAAATATGAAACGATGGCAATTAAAGAAACTTTCGGTGAGCACGCGTATAAAGTAGCAATTAGCTCAACGAAATCAATGACAGGTCACTTATTAGGAGCAGCTGGTGCTGTTGAAGCGATTTTCTCTATTAAATCAATTACAGACGGAGTAATTCCTCCAACAATTAACTATGAGACACCAGATCCAGAATGTGACTTAGATTACGTACCGAATCAAGCGAGACACCAAGAAGTAAACGCAGTATTAAGTAACTCATTAGGATTCGGTGGTCATAACGCAGTGTTAGTATTTAAATCGTATAAATAATAGATAAAATAAGGAGTTTTTCCGCATTATATTGCGAAAAAACTCCTTATTTATTTTTACGTCTTTTTCTCCTGTAGCATATACATAAGAAAAAGGAGGGATAAAGATGGGGATTGTTGAAACAGCTGAATGGCTACATTTATATTATGGACGGCCAGAAAAACTTTGTGAGAAATTTACGAAGTATATTCCGTTGCCAAAAGAAAGGTTGTATCGCTTTTTAATTTCAAAAGGGATGTATCGCCCGATCATGCGCGGGGAAAAGGAAATTAAAGAATTAGAGGAAAAGGAAATTTGGAAAGAGTTGAGCCTGGAGTATGATAAATTGAAAAATTGGTTGAAAGGTCCGGATGTCCCTGTCTTTATTTTATTATCAGATTCCTATAATCGAACTGTGCAAGAAGAGTATAACGGTAGGGCTGGATTATCTATGCGTCATGTTATTTTCTTATTCGTATGTGGACGGAATTCGGTAGAAGAATTAAAAGTGTTATTGGCGCATGAATACCATCACATATGCAGGTTACATCAAATTGAGACGAAAGAAACAGAATATACATTACTTGATACAATGATTATGGAAGGGCTAGCTGAGCAAGCAGTAACAGAAAGGTATACAGAAAAAAATAATGCACCGTGGACGAAGTATCTTTCAAAAGAAGAGGCTATTTATTATTGGAAAAATGTTGTACATGAAAGAATAAGTATAAAACGAGGAACAAGGGAACATGACATCTTATTAAATGGCTTTCACTCTTATCCGAAGATGCTTGGCTATGCGCTTGGATTTCATATTGTCAAAGATTGTGTAACTTTGGAAGGAGAAGATACACTTTCTTTATTATCTATAGATGCAAAAGAAATATTGAATAAAGCAAATACATTTCATATATAAAAAAACAGGGGCTCTATTTCCTGTTTTTTTTAGTATTAATAGAAGAAAAAATAATAATTAGAATATATTTCCTCAAGTGGAATAAAGTTAAGCAAAAATGAACATAATGATTGGTACAAACAGTAGTGAAGTGAGGGGTAGTGAATGTTATATCTACATGATGTATGGGTAAATTGGTTTGAAGGTGAAGAGAATGGGTATAACGTTTGTCATTTTTACGAATGGCGGAAAGATGATACGATTGAGCTATTAGATCAAGTGCCATTATTAAAAGTAGATGCCACATTATATCATTACATCGAGAACGAATTGTTAGAGCTTCCGCAAAAAATGCTGGAAGACGTACATCATAAGGCTTATATTCGTAAAAATCATGAACGTTTGCAGCAAGAGTATTGCTTTGTTGTTACAGATGGAAAAGGAATTATTGCGATTGACACAATTGGTTACAATGTACCAATTCGCAAAAGCAGACTTATACCACGCCAAGAGCAGATGGTATATGAGATGGTAGAAAACGTACAAGCAGAAAAGTATGAGTTCCAAGTAGAAGAAACAGAAAAAGAACACCACATTTTATCACCATCGCCTTTCATTATGAATGGCTTGACTCGTAAAGAAAGACAGCTGAAACAATTATTATTTATGGCGTTAGATCAATTACATACAACGAAAAATACAGCAGAGATTCGCTATTGGTACACAGAGTGGGATCCATCAGCATATGGAACGGTTCAACATATGGAGTTCGAGGATATTTGGGCTAGACTGTATGATGAAGCGAAAGCTGGCTGGTCTGAGAAACATGAACAATTATGCGAGCGTCTCGTAAAAGGACAGCCATTTTTTGAAAAGTTATGGGAAATGGAAAATGAGCAAAAGGTAAATTAAAAAACCGCCAATTGGCGGTTTTTTTAATTTTGTAGAAATCAAGCTCCAGCGAACATTCTAAACGAGCCGCCTCCGCTTTATATGTTACCTACGTTTTCTACTTAACCCCATTGCATTTTCTACTTTGCGTAGTTGTTTAAATGCAACGCGGTTTGCTTTTTCTGCACCTTTGTCTAGAATTTCGTCTAGTTCTGGTGAGTTGATAAGTTCGTTATATTTGTCTTGGATTGGACGAATTGCTTCTACGACTACTTGCGCTAGGTCGCCTTTGAAGTCGCCGTATCCTTTTCCTTCGTACATTGCTTCAATTTCTTCAACTGTTTTTCCAGAGAATGAAGAGTAGATTGTTAATAAGTTAGAGATACCAGGTTTTTTTTCTTTATCAAATTTCACAATACCTTCAGAGTCAGTAACAGCACTCTTAATTTTCTTTTCAATTGTTTTTGGCTCATCAAGCATACTGATCATTGATTTTGGATTCGGATCAGATTTGCTCATTTTTTTCGTAGGTTCTGTTAATGACATAACGCGAGCTCCTACTTTTGGAATACGAATTTCAGGCATTGTAAAGATTTCACGGTAACGTTTGTTGAAACGCTCTGCTAGGTCACGTGTTAATTCGATATGTTGCTTTTGATCATCACCAACCGGCACGATTTCAGTATTGTAAAGTAAAATATCAGCAGCCATTAATGGTGGATACGTAAGTAATCCAGCTGGAACTGAATCTCTACCAGAAGCTTTATCTTTATATTGCGTCATACGCTCTAATTCTCCAACGTAAGCAACAGATTGCATGATCCAACCTAGTTGAGCGTGTGCTGGTACTTCTGATTGTACAAATAAAGTAGCTTTTTCAGGGTCAATGCCACATGCCACATAAAGTGCAGCAAGACTGCGGATGTTTTTACGAAGTTGTACGGGATCTTGAGGTACTGTAATCGCATGTTGGTTTACAATACAGAAATAACAGTCGTGTTCATTTTGAAGCTCTGTAAACTGCTTCATTGCTCCTAAATAGTTTCCAAGTGTAATCGTTCCACTTGGCTGAATACCAGAAAAGATAACTGACATAAGTAATTCCTCCTAAAATTGAATGCGTGATGGGGGGAAGAGAAGGCAAACAAAAAAGCCCATTCATCCCAAAAACTATAGGGACGAATGGACCGCGGTACCACCCTAATTATTTCACTACTGTGAAATCTCTCTAATCCATAATAACGTTTGGATATAACGCCAAAGCCTACTACTTTCGGTTCGGTTTGGTGCTCAAAAGCCCATTCCATACTGTACAATTACTTGTTCACACCGACCACAAGCTCTCTGAAATTGCCTCAATATGTACTCTTCTTTATCATCGCATACATATAAATTTATTTATTGTTACTTGAGCTCTTTTAATATGAAAGAACTAAAGTTTTATAACAAAATGTTTTGCTGATTATTATATCATATGGGATAGTGTTTGCAAACTACATCAAAATAGTAAAGCTAATAAGGGTCGAGAACAACCCAAGAACGATACCTGTAATACAAATTGGATATGTCCATTTGAATGAATATGTTTTATAAATACGTTCTTTCTTATCTGTAGGTTCCTCGACTTCTTCAATTAAAGAGTCAATCTTTTTATTCGTACCAAATACTCTTTGAAACGCGTAAATGGTTACATTGAAAAAACCATTTTGAAATATGTATAAAAAACCGCCGATAAGAATAAAAAACAGTGCAATATAAAACAAGATGTTGACAAAATTCAACAAAAATTGCGATGAAATGAGGAATGCGCCAATACTAGAAGCGATTATCGCTATGAAAATTAGTATACAAGTATGAAAAAAAACTTTATTCAAAATGTTCCCCTCCGTCAAAATATTACTAGAATTATTATACTATAAAAGCTATAATATGTACTAGAATTAATTTTTTGAAAATTATACGCAATTAAAGGTCTGATTTCAAGATGATGGTAGCAATGTTAACGTATCCCTTTACAAAAAAATAAAAATATAAACATTTTATTAAAAATTTTAACAAAAAAACAAAAAACTATATTCACAATTGTTATATTATATGTATAATGAAAATTGTAGAAACTTGGAGATTATTCTTTCAATTCTACTTTTTAACAAGTGAGGGTACAGGAAGTGCAATTAGGGGAGGCAACACAACATGAAGAAAAAGATACCGTTATTACTTGCATCGACTTTAACTGCAAGTATGTTGCTGGGTGCGTGTAGCTACCAAAAAGATGACGCAAAAGCAAAAGGGAAAGAAAACACTACGAGTAGTAGTAACGGAAAGCAGGTTCTTAATTTAACAGAGTTATCTGAAATTCCGTCAATGGATGCATCGCTAGCATCTGACTCTGCATCTTCTACAGCATTAAATAATACGATGGAAGGTTTATATCGTATCGGCAAAGATCAAAAGAGAGTGCCTGGAATTGCAGAAGATGTTCAAAAGCTAGATGACGGAAAGAAATACATATTTAAATTAAGAAAAGATGCAAAATGGTCGAATGGGGAGCCTGTAACAGCAAAAGACTTTGTGTATTCATGGAAAAGAGCAGTAAATCCAGATACAAAAGCGACGTATTCGTACATTATGTTTGATATTAAAAATGCAGAGAAAATTCATAAAAAAGAATTACCTGCTGACCAATTAGGTGTAAAAGCGATTGATGATTATACATTAGAAGTGGAATTAGACAATCCCGTTCCTTACTTTGTTGATTTAACAGTTTATCCGGTATTTTACCCACTAAATGAAAACTTTGTAAAAGCACAAGGTGATAAGTTTGGGTTAGAGGCAAATACAACATTATATAATGGGCCATTTGTTATGAGTGATTGGAAACATGAGCAAAGCTTCCAGTTTAAGAAGAACCCATCATATTGGGATAATAAAACGGTTAAAATCGAAGAGATTAACTTTAATATTGTAAAAAATACGTCAACTGATGTAAATTTATATGAGACAAACTCGATTGATCGTGCGGCTCTAACTTCAGAATTTGTTGATAAGTTTAGACAAAGCTCAGAATTCCACACAAGAAAAGAAGCAGGGGTTGCTTACCTAAGATTTAATCAAAGTAATCAATACTTAAGTAATAAAAACTTAAGAAAAGCAATTTCAATGTCCTTTGATCGTGATAACATTGCGAAAGTTATTTTAAATAATGGTGCGATTGGAGCTTATGGATTTGTTGGAAAAGATTTCGCTGAAGGTCCGAATAAAAAAGATTTCCGAGCTGAAAATGGAAAGCTAGTTGAAACGAATCCAAAAGAAGCGAAAAAGCTTTGGGAAACAGCGAAGAAAGAGCTTGGCACTGATAAAATCGAACTAGAATTCTTAAACTTTGATAATGAAGATGCAAAAAAGGTTGGTGAATTCTTAAAAGGTGAGATGGAAAAAAACTTACCTGGTTTATCAATTAAAATTAAACAGCAGCCATTTGCACAAAAAAATAAATTAGAAGATTCTCAGCAATATGATATTGCGTTTGGTATTTGGGGCCCAGATTTCCCAGATCCAATCTCATATTTAGATATGTTTGTTACAAATGGTTCTCAAAATAAAACAGGGTATTCTAATCAGAAATATGATGAGTTAATTCTAAAAGCTAAAACAGATACAAAAGATTTACAAGCACGCTGGAACAACCTTTTAGAAGTAGAGAAGATGTTAATTAAAGAGGATGCAGTTATCACTCCAATCTTCCAAAAAGGTTCAGCATATATAGTAAAAGATGCTGTAAAAGATATTATACCAATCAACTATGGTGGTAGATTAACTTACAAATGGGCATCTGTTGAACAAAAATAATCTTTTTTTCCATCGTTTACAGGGGTATATGCCTATGATGGGCATATGCTCTTATTTTAAAAAAATAAAAGTAAGAATATTTTAAACTATCTTATTGCTTTTGAGAAAAACGGGGAGGTGCTTGACTATGGGACGTTATGTATTAAAACGTTTCGTGTACATGGCTTTGACATTATTTTTAATTACTACGCTGACTTTCTTTTTGATGAAATTACTTCCGGGTTCTCCGCTTAAAAACCAGGAGAAGCTATCACCGGCACAAAAAGAAATCATTCTTGAAAAATACGGATTGAATGATCCGGTACCAGTTCAATACGCACGTTATTTAGGTAACTTAGCAAAAGGTGATTTAGGGGTATCATTCCAATATGATAACCGTCCAGTAACAGATATGATTGTGGATCGCATTGGACCATCAGCACAGCTTGGTTTACAAGCGATTATATTAGGAACATTTATCGGTTTAATTTTAGGAATCGTTGCGGCACTTCGTAACAATACGTGGGTCGATTATGGAGCGACAATTATTTCCGTACTCGGGATGTCGGTACCATCATTCGTATTCGCCGCTTTACTACAATATTTCGTAGGGGTAAAACTTGGTTGGTTCCCAGTAGCGTTCTGGAAAGGACCAGAGTTTACAGTAATGCCTACAATTGCTTTATCGATGTCAGTTATCGCAACAATCGCACGTTTCTCTCGTGCAGAATTAATTGAAGTTATGCAAGCCGATTACATTTTAACAGCAAAAGCGAAAGGGATTAGCCAAGGCGTTATCATTGTCAAACACGCACTTCGTAACGCATTAATTCCAGTAGTAACAATTTTAGGACCAATGGTTGCGGCATTAATTACAGGAACACTTGTTATCGAGCAAATTTATGCTGTACCAGGACTAGGGGAACAGTTCGTTAAATCTATTACAGTGAATGACTATACAGTTATTATGGGAACTACGATTTTCTATAGTGCGATCTTCATTTTAGTTATTTTCATTGTCGATATTTTATACGGAATTATTGATCCTCGTATTCGTTTAGCGGGAGGGAAAAAATGATGAAAGATGTACAAAAATTATCTCCAGATTTATTTCAACAAGCCAATCAAAATAATGTTGATAATGAAGTCATTGCCCGTCCAAGCTTAACGTTTTGGCAAGATGTAAGAAGACGTTTGTTCCAACATAAAGGTGCGATGATTGGTTTCGTATTATTAAGCCTTATTATATTACTAGCGATTTTTGGACCGATGGTAAGTAAACACTCGTATAAAGAGCAAGATTTAGGTCGTGCGAAAATGCCACCGAAAATTCCTGTTATTGAAAATGTTCATTGGTTACCATTTGACGGTACAGATCAATATGGTGTTGACCAATATGAAAAACGTGATATTAAAGAGTACTTCTGGTTTGGTACAGATGATCTTGGTCGTGATTTATGGACAAGAACATGGGAAGGTACACGCGTATCATTATATATCGCTCTTTTAGCAGCAGCAATTGACTTAGTAATTGGGGTTGCATACGGAGGTATTTCAGCCTTTTATGGCGGCAGAGTAGATAATATTATGCAACGTATTATGGAGATTATTAACGGTATTCCATACTTAATCATCGTTATCTTAATGGTAATCATTATGGGATCTGGTATATGGTCAATTACACTCGCAATGGCAATTACAGGTTGGATAGGGATGTCGCGTATCGTTCGTGGACAAATCCTGAAATTAAAAAACCAAGAATATGTATTAGCATCTCGTACATTAGGTGCAACAAATACACAATTAATTGTGAAACATTTAATTCCAAACGTAATGGGACCTATTATCGTAATGACAATGTTTACAATTCCATCAGCGGTGTTTGGTGAAGCGTTCTTAAGTTTCATCGGTTTAGGAATTCAGCCACCATTTGCGTCACTAGGTTCTCTTGTAAATGACGGTTATAAATCTATTCAAACGTATCCGCATATGATGTTCATCCCTGCGGTTGTCATCAGTATATTAATTTTAGCGTTTAACTTAATGGCAGACGGATTACGCGACGCGTTAGATCCAAAAATGCGTAAGTAAAAGAGGGGAGAGGCAAAGATGAAAACATTGTTAGAGGTAAAAGATTTACAAGTCTCCTTTGATACACATGCAGGTGAAGTACAAGCTGTACGCGGCGTTACTTTTGATTTGAAAAAAGGAGAGACATTGGCGATTGTAGGAGAATCTGGTTCAGGGAAATCAGTTACTTCTAAAGCGTTAATGGGATTAATTCCGAATCCTCCTGGACGCATTAAAAATGGTGAGATTGTATTTGAAGGTCGTGACTTAACGAAATTAACAGAAAAAGAAATGCAGCAAGTACGTGGTAAAGATATCGCGATGATTTTCCAAGATCCAATGACATCATTAAACCCAACGATGACAATTGGAAATCAAATTATGGAAGGCCTTATTAAACACCAAGGGATGAGTAAAGCAGATGCACGTAAAGTTGCTTTAGAATTAATCGACCTTGTAGGTATTCCAAATCCAGAAGCTCGTTTAAAACAATATCCTCACCAATTCTCAGGTGGTATGAGACAGCGTGTAGTTATTGCGATGGCGTTAGCTTGTAACCCGAAATTATTAATTGCCGATGAGCCGACAACAGCGCTAGACGTTACGATTCAGGCACAAATTTTAGAACTTATGAAAGACATTCAGCAAAAAACAGAAGCGGCAATTATTTTCATTACGCATGACTTAGGTGTAGTAGCAAACGTTGCTGACCGAGTGGCAGTTATGTACGCTGGTAAAGTTGTTGAAATTGGAACTGTAGATGAAATTTTCTATAATCCGAAACATCCATATACTTGGGGCTTAATCGCATCTATGCCAAGTTTAGATGGCTCAGAGGAAGAGTTATATGCAATTCCTGGAACGCCTCCGGATTTATTAAAGCCGCCAAAGGGTGATGCTTTTGCACCACGTAACCCACAGGCACTAAAAATTGATTTTGAAATGGACCCACCTTTATTTAAAGTAAGTGATACACACTATGCGGCAACTTGGTTACTTCACGAGCAAGCTCCAGAAGTAAAACCGCCGGCAGTCGTTGAAAAACGTATTCTTCAAATGAAAGCAGGTGAACAACATGACTAAACAACGTGAGAAATTAATTGAAGTAAAAAATGTAAAGCAGCACTTCGACGTGAGTGGTGGTGTTGTCAAAGCGGTTAATGATATTTCATTTGATATTTACCGCGGAGAAACATTTGGTCTTGTAGGAGAATCAGGTTGTGGTAAATCAACAACTGGAAGAACGATTATTCGTTTATATGATGCAACTGCTGGTGAAGTATTGTTCGATGGTGAAAATGTACATGGTAAGAAATCACGCGCAGAATTGAAGAAATTCAACCGTAAAATGCAAATGATTTTCCAAGATCCATACGCATCATTAAATCCTCGTATGACAGTAGGGGATATTATCGCAGAAGGTATTGATATTCACGGATTAGCGAAAAGTAAAAAAGAGCGCATGGACCGTGTTCATGAACTATTAAACACAGTTGGTTTAAATAAAGAGCACGCAAACCGTTTCCCGCACGAATTCTCAGGTGGACAACGTCAGCGTATCGGTATCGCTCGAGCGCTTGCTGTAGAACCAGAATTTATCATTGCGGATGAGCCGATCTCAGCACTTGACGTATCGATTCAGGCGCAAGTTGTAAACTTACTGAAAAAGCTACAAAAAGAAAAAGGTCTAACATACTTATTTATTGCCCATGATTTATCAATGGTAAAATACATTAGTGACCGCATCGGTGTAATGTACCGTGGTCAAATCGTTGAGCTAACAACAAGTGAAGAGTTATATGCGAATCCAGTTCATCCATATACGAAATCACTATTATCAGCAATTCCGCTACCAGATCCAGATTATGAGCGCAATCGTAAACGTATCGTATACGATCCATCGCAACATGATTACGGTAGCGAAGTGCCAACAATGCGTGAAATTCGCCCAGGACATTTCGTACTATGTTCTGAAGCAGAGTATAAGAAATATAAAGAGATTTATCAATAATAAAAAAAGCCATTCTTCCATTAAGGAAGGATGGCTTTTTTCTATACTATATAAATGAGTTGTCGGTAAGTCGATATAAATTGCATTTATTAATAACTACATCATGATCAAACAAGTACTACTGTGCCTGAACAGAACCAATCTCGTCTTGCTCTTCTGGTTTCACAAGTGCATAACGTTCCCACGCCCTGCTTTTCCAGCGGAAGAACATAATAATGGCACGCGTCCATTCGTCGATGGCGATCGCTAGCCAAATACCAACGAGCCCCATATCTAAATGAAAGGCGAAAAAGTAACCTAGTGGTAAACTCATTAACACCATAGAGAATGCACCGATTAAAACAGGATATTTTGCATCACCAGCTGCACGAAGCGAATTAATGATGACGATATTCATCGTACGTCCCGTTTCAAGTAGTACACTTAGTAAAAGAACACTTGCGCCTAACCCGATAATGTGCGGATTATCTGTAAACAGTCCCATTAATTGTGTACGGAATGTAATAACGAGAGCAACCATACATAGAGTTACACCAATCGCCCATTTTACACTTTTCCACAAGCGTTCGTATGCTTCATCCTTTTCGCCACCACCAACAAGGCGACCAATAATAATGGCTGTTCCCATACCAATCGCAATTGCAAATAAATAAGTGAACATGGAAATGTTAGTAGCGTATTGTCTAGCAGCTAATGATTCCGTTCCTAGGTACGTTGCGTAATAAAGGAAGACGATTTGACAAGCTTGATACATCACTTGTTCAAATGCAGATGGAATACCGATTTTTAAAATTTTCCCAATGTATTCTTTGGATAAAGTGAAGTAATATTGTAATTTCACACGATATTCCATAATGCGGTATAGTAACCAGAAGAAAACAATAAGTGCGATCAATCGACTGATTGCGGAAGAAATTGCAGCTCCTTGTACACCGAGCTCAGGGAAACCAAATTTCCCGAAAATGAGTACGTAGTTTCCAGCGATATGAATAATATTCATTCCGAGTGAAATAAACATCGCTTGCTTTGTAAAACCATGTACACGGATGATTGCGGCTAATGAGTTAATGATAGCTTGCAGGAAGATAGCCCCTCCGACGATAGATAAGTAGTTTTGCGCATACGTTAGTACATCGCCTTGTAAGTTCATTGCGAGCATCATATGTTTCGAAAATAAAAGAAAACCAGCGCTTATAACGAGCCCAACTATTAAATTTAATGTGACGGCTAATGCTGATATTTTAGATGCTTCCATAAAGCGTCTGGAACCGAGGTATTGAGATACAACGATAGCAGCGCCGTTCCCGATGACTTCTAATACCAAAATCGCAATATGGAGATATTGATTCGCTGCACCAACCCCAGATACAGCATCGTCTGATAATGCACTTAACATGAAAGTATCAGCGATCCCCATCAACATAAAAAGAAAAACTTCTAGAAAAATAGGCCATGTTAATAAGAATAAACTTAATTTCTCTGTCGGCCCATTTTTTGCCTGAATTGCTGTCATGTCCGTCCCCTCTTTACCGATATCTATTTTTAGCAAAATGTATCGTAACATACTTTCTTATCCTTTGCACTCATTTTAGCCTACATATTTTTAATATGAAGGGACTGCTATTTTATGTTAAAAAGGGTGGGATAATTATACATAAAATATTATGGAATATAAAATTTATTTTTCTCTGATAATTTAGAAAAATATAAAAATAATTATTTTTGGCACTTTAGTAAATATAATCAGCAATATAAAACGTTTACAAAGATCTATTTTTTAACAGAGAATTTTAATGAAATAGAAATATAAATATACAAAAAATATATTTGTGTGTATAATATGAATTATTAGAACATATATATATTTCTTTCTGTTTGAAAATGAAAGGGCTAACATTTTTTTGGAGGGTGGAAGTATGAAAAAAAAGATACCAGTTTTTGTAGTATCAACAGTAGCGATGAGCATGATGTTAGGGGCATGTAGCTATCAAAAAGATGAGCCGCAAGCAAACGCAAAAGGGGATAGCGGGAAAAGCGGTGCGAAGCAAGTTCTTAATTTAATTGAAACACAAGAAATACCAACAATGGACCCAGCATTATCAGCTGACGCAGTTTCTTCAAAAGTAATGAACAACACGATGGAAGGTCTATACCGCCTTGGAAAAGATGATAAGTTAGTTCCAGGTGTAGCAAAAGAATTTAAAAAGTCAGAAGACGGTAAAAAATATACATTTAAATTACGTGAAGACGCGAAATGGTCAAACGGTGAGCCTTTAACGGCGAAAGATTTTGTATACGCATGGCAAAGAGCGATCAATCCAGACACAGCTGCGAAATCAGCATACATTATGTATGATATAAAAAATGCAGAGAAAATTAATAAAAAAGAGATGAGTCCTGATCAATTAGGTGTAAAAGCAATTGATGATTACACATTAGAAGTAGAATTAGACAATTCTATTCCATATCTTGTAGATTTAATGGTATATCCAATCTTTTATCCTGTGAATGAGAAATTTGTGAAAGAGCAAGGTGCGAAGTTTGGTTTAGAAGCAAATACAACACTTTATAACGGACCGTTTACATTAAGCGATTGGCAGCATGAACGCAGTTTTAAAATGACAAAGAGCTCATCATATTGGGACAATAAAGAAGTGAAGCTTGAAGAAGTAAACTTTAATATTGTAAAAGATACATCTACGCCAATTAACTTATATGAAACAAATGCAATCGATCGAGCGACGTTATTAGCAGAGTTCATCGATAAATATAAAGGAAAACCAGATTTCAAAACAGTAGAAGAGACATCTGTATTTTTCCTACGCTTAAATCAAAAAGATCCAGCTTTAGCAAATAAAAATATTCGTAAAGCAATTTCACTTGCTTTTGATCGTAAGCCGTTCGTTGATACGTTATTAAACAACGGTTCTAAGCCAGCAACAGGATTAATTCCTGATAACTTCATTAAAGGACCAGATAAAAAAGATTTTCGTGCTGTAAATGGGGATATTGTAAAACCGAACGTAAAAGAAGCGAAGAAATATTGGGAAGCTGGTAAAAAAGAACTTGGCAAAAATGAAATCGAATTAGAATTATTAAATGAAGATGTAGAGTTATCAAAGAAAACTGGTGAATATTTAAAAGGTGAATTAGAAAAAAATTTACCAGGTTTAACAGTGAAAATTAAACAACAACCATTCGCACAAAAACTAAAATTAGAAGATGCGGGTGATTATGTCATGTCATTCTCTGGATGGGGGGCAGACTTCCCAGATCCGATTACATATCTTGATATGTTTGTAACAGATGGGTCACAAAATAAGATGAAGTACTCTAATCCGAAATACGATGAAATCATTATGAAAGCGAAAAAAGATGGAAGCGATGTAGATGCTCGCTGGAAAAACTTACTTGAGGCAGAAAAAATGTTACTTGATGACGCTGCGATTGTTCCAGTATACCAACGTGGTAGAGCATACTTACAAAGAGAAACAATTAAAGATATGTACAACCATAAATATGGCCCCGATGTGAGCTTCAAATGGGCATCCCTAGGAAAATAAAAAAAGCAGGCTAACCACCTGCTTTTTTTAATACGTTCGTTTCTTATAAATGCCTTTTCCACCAACTTGGTTCCAGCCGGATTGTACATCCAAACTTTTGTTAACAAACTTCATTTTTTCTTTTCCACCAAAGAGCTTTTCACCGATGCTATTTGTAATGACACCAATCAATGCTGTTATTCCGATGATGAGGGCAGCAACCGTAATAAAATCAATAAAAAAAGCAATCATTTGCAAAATCCCCCTTTGCCTGTCTGTATGTTTATTGTATGAGATAAAAAATAAAAAAGAAAGAAATGTCAGAAAAATATTTAATTTACTTTAGAAATCGTGTAGACAGGAGGGAGAATGTTTGTTAAAATGAGAACAAACGTTCCTTTTTATTCTCATTTGTATAGTCTTACATTTCTTAATTGATTTATCAAGAAAAAGTAAGAAAACGTTCTCTTTTTCATAGGGAAGATTATAGATAAATAACTATATATTATATGAAAAATTTAGAGGAAGTGAGTATTAAAGGGGTTGAAAGTTATTGTTCAAGTACAGCTAAATTGAGCGTAATCATGTTACATAGCAGTGGAATACACGGAAGAGTTTTCTCAACTAGCAGGAAATTTGCTGTATATTTCTTGCAAAATCTATTGTATAATGATTATAGAAGTTACTTATTAAAAGTAATTGTTGTTTATTATAAGTTGTTGCTTACATGAAATGCGATTTTTGTACTTTTCAATAAGACAAGTTATCGCGAAAAATTGCTGAAGTTAGAAATTAAAACTGTATTTAGTACAGAATTTGTACTCTTTAAGGAGAGTGAGCTTTGTATGGTAACATTATATAGTTCTCCAAGCTGTACGTCTTGTAGAAAGGCGAAATTATGGCTAGAGGAAAATCATATTCCCTATACAGAACGTAATATTTTCTCAGATCCATTAACGATTGAGGAAATTAAAGAGATTTTACGTATGACAGAAAGCGGAACGGATGAGATTATTTCTACTCGTTCGAAAGTTTTCCAAGAATTGAATGTAAACTTAGAATCTTTACCACTTCAAGATTTATATAAGATGATTCGTGACTATCCGGGGATTTTACGTCGTCCAATTATGATTGACGAGAAACGCCTTCAAGTTGGTTACAACGAAGACGAAATTCGCCGTTTCTTACCACGTACAGTAAGAACGTTCCAATTACGTGAAGCACAACGTCTTGTAAATTAATTATAATAATATGAAAACCTTCTACCTATTATATAGTAGAAGGTTTTTTTTAATGTTTCACATTGCGTAATCGAACTTGTTTTACGATAAAGCCGATGCATAAAATAGTGAAAATGAACAAATAAGGAATGCTTGCAGTGAAACTTGGGTTGTTATGAAAAAAGGTTGCAAGTCTGTCTTCATGTGTAACCATTTTTCCTGCAGTATAGGCAAGAATTGCTGCACCGCAATAAATGAGGAATGGAAATCGTTCCATAAGTATTAAAATAAGTTTACTGCCCCAAATAATAATAGGGATAGAAATGAGTAAGCCGATTATGACGAGTAAAAATCTCCCGTGAGCTGCACCTGCAATGGCAATAACATTATCAAACCCCATAACGAGATCCGCGAAAACAATTGTTCGCACAGCTTGAAATAAAGTTGTTTTTCCTTGAATGGCAGAAAGATCGTTGCTATCATCAGTTAATAAATTGACTGCAATTAATGTAAGTAAAACCCCGCCAATCAATTGTAGAAATGGAATGTCGAGTAAATAGACAGCTAGTATAGTAAGGACAATTCTTAGTACGATTGCTAAAAGAGTACCGATCAAAATAGCTTTATTTCGTTTCGATTCAGGTAAATTTCGGCTAGCTAGTGCGATGACGATTGCATTGTCACCACCTAATACAACATCGATACCGACAATCATTAGTACGGATGTTAAAAACTCTAAGTCCATTCGTCTGCCTCCATTTATGATGTTTTAATAAGCGAACTGTATGTATGTGATGAAGAAAGTTGTTGTTAAATAATCTCTTCTAATAGAAGTTTCACCTTATTACAGTGTACGGGGGAATGTGGAAATGTATGTCCAAATTTTTTGTAAGTAAGAAATCGCTATAATAATATATTTATGTAGTTGATCGAGTAAAGATAGGCATATAACTATTTTTGTAAAATAAATCGATTTTATTTCCATTCTGGAGAATGTTATCATAAAATGAGAGTACAAGAATCTATTGATTTGTCATATGAGTGGGGAATCCCTTCATAACAATTCTAAGCAGGAAGGGAGAGTTGTATTTTGGATATTGAAAGAATTAATGATCATACGATGAAATTTTTTATTACGTACATTGATATAGAGGATAGAGGATTTAATCGTGAAGAAATTTGGTATGATCGCGAACGAAGTGAAGAGCTCTTTTGGGAGATGATGGACGAAGCTCGTGATCATGACGATTTCTTTATTGATGGGCCGTTATGGATCCAAGTGCAAGCAGTCGATAAAGGGATTGAAGTACTTGTCACGAAAGCAGAGCTTTCAAAGGATGGGCAAAAGCTGGAACTACCGATAGGGGTAGACAAAATTATAGATATTCCTCTAGATGAAGGCATTGAATCATTATTCCAACAAGAGTTAGTCGAAGAGGTAGAAGAACAAACAGGAACAAACTTTAATGAAGATGGTACGTTTGGCTTTTTAATTAAATTTAATGATTTTGAAGATGTCATTTCATTAAGTCATCGTCTTATCTTTGAAGATATAAAAGATGAGCTGTATTCATTTGAGGACCGCTATTATGTATATGTGGAATTCGATGAAGTGCTACATGATGAAGAAGAAATCGATCGTATTTTAAGTATTGTTTTAGAATATGGGGAAGAATCAACTTTAACAATTCATCGTGTAAGTGAGTATGGAAAACAAATTGTGAAAGAGCATGCGCTTGAAACGATTCGCAATAATTTTCCTGCTAAAACGTAGGCCGATTTCTGTAGTATGAAATCGGCTTTTTATATGAAGAATAGGAAAGCTTTCTTAGTTAGGAGGTAAGAGATGAAAAATACGTTAAAGCTGATTTTCTTTATCTTGCTATTGTTCGCATTATTTGTTTCGTTACGTATGTTTATTGATGTAGCATTTTATTCAGATGTGATTGGGATAAAAGATGTTTCGATTTTAGGTATTATTAGTATTTTATTTACAGTATCTGCGTTTTTAATTGGTTGCGTTATTTTCTTAGAAAATCGCCACCCATCTAAAACACTTACATGGTTAATTGTGTTAGGGATTTTTCCTGTATTTGGCTTCTTTGCTTATTTATTATTTGGACAAAATTTTCGGAGAAAAAGAATGTTTCAAAAGAAGGCGTTACTTGATGAACAGGCGTTTTTACAATATAAAGGGCATGAAGATTACGAAGAACGAATTTTACGCAATCATAAGCATCAAGAACTGTTATTTCGTTTAGCGGATCGATTAGGTGCTTTAAATATTTCATTTCAAACTGAAACGAGGACATTAACAAATGGAGATGAAACGTTTCAGGCCATTTTAAATGGGTTAAAACGAGCGAAACATCACATTCATATGGAATATTACATTGTGCGTGATGATAAATTAGGAACAGAAATTAAAGATATTTTAATACAAAAATCAAAAGAGGGCGTTGTTGTTCGCTTTTTATATGATGCGGTTGGAAGTTTTAAGTTATCGAAATCGTATATTGAAGAATTAAACGATGCAGGTGTAGAAATGATTCCGTTCTTTCCTGTGCGCTTTCCGATTTTAAACGATAAGATTAATTATCGAAATCATAGGAAAATTGTTGTGATTGATGGGAACGAAGGGTTTGTAGGTGGATTAAATATCGGTGATGAGTATTTAGGGAAAAGTAAATATTTTGGCTTTTGGCGAGACACTCATTTGTATTTACGTGGTGAAGCGGTTCAAAGTTTACAGCTTATTTTCCTTCAAGATTGGTTTTATATGACTGGAGAGGCTGTGCTAGCTCCTGAATATTTACAAGCAAAAGCAGTTGAGGGTGATCATTGGGGAGGAGTGCAGCTAGTTGCAGGCGGCCCCGATAATAAGTGGGAAACGATTAAGCATTTATATTTCGCAATGATCGCTTCTGCTCGGAAATCTATTTGGATTGCAACGCCGTATTTTATTCCGGATGATGATATTTTATCCGCATTAAAGGTTGCTGCACTTGCTGGTATTGATGTCCGTTTGTTGATGCCGAGTAAACCTGATAAGCGCACTGTCTTTTACGCATCGAGATCGTACTTCCCAGAGCTTTTGGACGCAGGAGTAAAGATATATGAATACGAAAAAGGTTTTCTTCATAGTAAAATTGTCATCGTTGATTCTGATTTAGCTTCAATTGGGACAGCTAATATGGATATGAGAAGTTTTCATTTGAATTTTGAAGTAAATGCCTTTTTATATGATACAGATAGCATTAAAAGACTTGTTCAAGACTTTAAAGACGATTTAGAAGAATCCAGTGAAATTCACGTCGATCGTTTTCATAAAAGGCGTCTGCATAGACGAATTGTTGAATCAACGTACCGGTTATTATCGCCATTATTATAAAAAGAGATGTCCGAAATTGGGACATCTCTTTTTTAAAAGGAATTTGTAATAAATTGTAGAATATAAGGAGCTAAAAGGGTGTGATTCCGATATTTATAGCTAAAAGAGAAAACGGAGAAAAAATTCATTTACTCTATAATTGTAATGAAGAGCTTTTGCGCCGTATGCGCCAACAGGAACGATTCTTTTGTGTAGCTTGTGGAAAGGAAGTGCAAATGAAATTAGGGAAACAAAAAAGTTGGCATTTTGCTCATAAAAAAGTGGATTCATGTCTTGCCTTTTATGAAGCGGAATCAACGTATCATATGCACGGTAAAGAATTGTTATATAGATGGTTCAAACGTCAAAACTTTCAGGTGGATATTGAGTACTACCTTCCGGAAATTAAGCAACGACCAGATATTTTTGTAGAGAGGGCGGGCAGAAAAATTGCAATTGAATACCAATGTGCAAACCTTGCTATAGAGCAGCTGTACAAAAGAACCTATTCATATTGGCGAGCTGGTATACAGGTCATTTGGATCGTTGGTGGAAATCAATTGAAAAAGCAATCGGCATATTGGATGAAATTCTCCTCACTTATGGCTTTCTCCTTACAATCTTATCCTCAACCATTTCTTATTTTCTTCTGTTCGAAAGAGAAATCATTTATGAAATGTGCATTTGTCACTCCATTTTCTACAAACATCTTTTTCGCGCATACTGTATATTTACCAATCGATAAAACTACTTTTGAAATGCTTTTTTCTCCCGTTCCTTTCGAGAAAGAGATACTAAGGGAAGAGTGGAAGAAGAGAAAGAACTACTTCCGCAAAAATGCCCTGCCGATTTGGAATTATAATTATAAGTCATTATTACGCCTCTTATATCAATTTAAATGTACCCCAGCGAGTTTTCCTTCTGAAATTGGTGTTCCACTCCCTTCTGGATTTGCTTTTCAAACAAACCCATTTATATGGCAAGCTTTTCTATATATGAAGTGTATAGGGGGGCTTGCAGTAGGAGAGTGTATTTCTCTTCAATATGTGTGTAGTTATGTAAAAAGGTATACGAAAAGGCGGATACTTCCGTACTTTTCACAGCACACATGGAAAGTGGCAGTTACTGAATATATGACATTTTTATGCTATATAGGTGTATTGCATAAAGCGGGAAGTTATACGTACCGAAAAATAAGGGATGTAGTGATGTTAAAAATAGAGGAGGAAATTATGAAACATGATGAGATTTGCTTAATACATGCGCTATCTTTATTTGAGGCAAATTTTAACATGAGAGGAGGAAAAGGGGATATAATAAAGAATGATTGTGAAGGAATTACATAAGAAAAAACGAATTGTACTTAAGTAGAGATATTTAAAGGAGGGCTTAAAGAATGTCTGAACAAAACAAAGCGAAAGCATTACCAGATCGCAACGAGATTGAAGAAGCAAGTACGTGGCGATTAGAAGATATTTTCCAAACGGATGCAGAATGGGAAAAAGAATTCCAGGCTATTAAAGAGCTATTACCGAAGTTAACTGAATTTAAAGGGAAACTTGGTGACTCTGCGGACAATTTACTTGAGGCATTGCAATATGAAGATGAAATTTCAATGCGATTAGGTAAGCTATATACATATGCTCATATGCGTTACGATCAAGATACAACAAACTCTGTATATCAAGCATTAAATGATCGCGCAACAAATTTATATTCACAAGTATCTAGTAGCACAGCGTATATTGTGCCTGAAATTTTATCGATTTCAGAAGATACAATGCAAACATTCTTGAAGGAAAATAGAGATTTAAGTGTATATGAACATGCATTAGAAGAAATTACACGTCAACGCCCGCACGTATTATCAGAAGCTGAGGAGGCTTTATTAGCGGAAGCATCTGAAGTAATGAGTTCATCAAGCAATACATTCGGTATGTTGAATAACGCGGATTTAAAATTCCCATCTATTAAAGGTGAAGACGGAGAAGAAATAGAAATTACACATGGCCGTTACATTCAGTTTTTAGAAAGTGATAATCCTCGTGTTCGCGAAGATGCATTTAAAGCTGTATATGAAACGTATGGGAAATTTAAAAATACATTCGCAAGTACGTTAAGTGGAGCAGTAAAACGTAATAATTTCAATGCGCGTGTTCGTAAATATGATTCTGCTCGCCAAGCTGCACTGAGCAATAATAATATTCCGGAAGCAGTATACGATCAACTCGTTGAAACGGTAAATGACAACTTACATTTATTACACCGTTACATCGATATTCGTAAGCGTGCATTAGGACTTGATGAGCTTCATATGTATGATTTATATACACCACTTGTACCAGAAGTGAAAATGAATGTGAAATACGAAGAAGCACAAGACCTTTTATTAAAATCTTTAAACGTACTTGGTGATGAATATGTTGATATTTTGAAAGAGGCATATGAAAATCGCTGGGTAGATGTGTATGAGAATAAAGGAAAACGAAGCGGGGCATACTCATCTGGTGCATATGGAACAAATCCGTATATTTTAATGAACTGGCATGATAATGTAAATAACTTATTTACACTTGCTCATGAGTTTGGTCATTCGGTGCATAGTTACTATACAAGAAAAACACAACCGCACGTATATGGTGATTATTCCATCTTTGTAGCAGAAGTGGCATCTACTTGTAATGAAGCGCTTCTAAATGATTATTTATTAAAAACGACAGAAGATAAGAAAGAGCGTCTATATTTATTAAATCATTATTTAGAAGGGTTCCGTGGTACTGTATTCCGTCAAACGATGTTTGCAGAGTTTGAACATATTATTCATAAGAAAGTACAAGAAGGACATGCTGTTACGCCAGATATGCTAACGGAAATCTACTATGATTTAAATAAGAAATATTTCGGTGACGCTTTAGTAATCGACGAAGAGATTGGTTTAGAATGGTCTCGTATTCCACACTTCTACTACAACTATTACGTATATCAATACGCAACAGGATTTAGTGCAGCGACAGCTCTATCTAAACAGATTTTAGAAGAAGGACAACCAGCAGTAGAACGTTATATTAACGAGTTCTTAAAAGCAGGAAGCTCTGATTATCCAATTGAAGTGCTGAAAAAAGCAGGAGTAGATATGGCATCTCCTGAACCAGTAAAAGAGGCGCTACAAGTATTTGAAGAGAAATTAAATGAATTAGAAGCATTATTATTTGAAGAAAAGTAATGAAAAAAGACGAGGGATTGTATCCTCGTCTTTTTTTTGAATAGATTAAATGTCGATATACGTCGAAAAAACAAGGTGGATTTCTTTGTTTTTCTAACTGAAAGGATAGTTTTACGGCTGATTTTTGAAATTAAAACCCTTTGAATCGTTTTTTATGATTGAAATAAGAGAGAGTGATAACAATGATTCCGAATAAAAGAGGTAAGGCAATAATTTTAGGAAAAGCTTGTAGTAGAGAGAGGATGTACAAGAAAAAAGAAACGATGACAGCTAGAAAGAGAAGAGCAATATAAGATTTTTTCATAAATAAACCCCCTAAATGACCTTTTTTATAGCTTATTCAAAAATGAAAACGTTTAGAATGTGACAAAAGTGTGAAATTCGACAAAAGGGGTTGTCATCTGACGTCGAATCTTGTAATATAATAAGCGTGAACGAATTCACATACAAACATATACCCCTTTGTTTGAACGTGAAAATTTCTCCCATCCCCTTTAATATTTTTATAAGCCGTAAAGAAGAAGACCTGGTGTTTACACCAGGTCTTCTTCTTTTGCTATCCATTTCCAATAACGTTCGCATTTTACTTCAATCATTTGTACTTTTCGTTTCAGTTGTAATTTTTTAAGTTCGCGCTCAATTTCTTGTTGCGGACAGTCATAAATAAATGCTACTTCTTTTGAAGATATAAATTGTGTTGCTTCTAGTAGTACTTCTAAAGGTGGTAATGGTTCTGGCTCAATTTCACATTTTACAAGTTCTTTCAATAATTGTACGTATACATCGTAGGAATAATTTCCAGCGATTTTAATACCTTCTTCATCTGAGTTCGCATGAAAAAAGACGAGGGAGGGTATTTCTGTAATATGCATTTCATTCGTGAATTTCAAGTCACATTGGAAAGCTTTTTTTGCACTAGCAGAATGTAGATCTTTTTTAAATTCTTCTACATCAATATTGCTATCTTTCGCACATGCAAGTAATAGTTCGCAGTCAGGGTTTGATACATTTTCAAGGAAAATGTATTCTTGGAGTTTTCGCAAAAACTTCGAACCTGCTTTTCGGCCTTGCAACTCCGCTGCCTTAATTGCCATCGAAACTAAATATGGTGTTGACGATGCTTCTTGCATATGTACCTTTCCATCACATGAAAAACCTTGTAAACTTGTTGTCTTTTCCCACACAAATCGAATATTAGCAGGTTTATTCCATTTGTGTGAGGAAGCGTTCGTTCCATCCACTTTTCCTGTTACGATATGACGAATAGAGAAGTATTTCCCGTATTCAAGCCATAGTTTAATAATAAAAGGCTCAATTTCCCAGCAATCTTTACAAAGTGGATCAATAAATAAATATGCTTCTACAGACTTATGCTCACATGCGGAAGGAGATGGCATATTTATATGCTTTGCTTCCTGCTTATCCATTACACTTCACCTGTTTCGTTTGGAGTATTAACCATATGCTGAGCGGTTAATGCTAAACGTTCAAAGACAAACTCTCTTATATGACCATGCACTCCAGTATCATCCATTGCTTGCTCCATGCATGATAGCCAAGCCTCTGCTCGTTTTGGAGTAATCTCAAACGGAAGATGGCGTGCTCTTAACATAGGATGACCATGTTCTTCAGTGTACAAATTAGGACCACCTAAATATTGTGTTAAAAATTGCTTCTGCTTCCTAGCGGTTTCTGTTAAATCTTCCGGGAAGATGGGAGATAAGTCAGGGTGTTTACTGACATAGGAATAAAATGTATCTACTAATATTGCAATGCATTGTTCACCGCCAATTGCTTCAAATGGTGTCATCGGTTGCTTGCTCATCCTTTATAAACTCCTTTTTCCATGAAATGTATATCTATTGTAGCAATGGAATGTTCGAGAGGGCAAATAAACAGCCTTCTCAAAGATTCTTTGCTTATTCAACGGGTGTAAACTTTTTTAGTCAGATGTATCCACTAGTGAAACATATTCACTAGTGGAATTTTCACTTTAGCGTGCTTTGTTTTGTTTGGCAAGGAAAAAGCGTTTTACTTTGTTATTTGTATGGCGAACAGGTATGTTATGTTGCGTTAATAAATGAATAAATGCAGCTTTTCCTGTTTCTTCATCTTGTACTTCAAATTCAATTTCATAATCATCGTGATTGTAATAGAAACTATGATCAAAGACAAGCGTTCCGCCTTTAAATAATGTTTCTGCTCTTTCTGTTGTTAAACTACCCATATATGTTAAAGCAGAAACAGGAATTTGTAATTTGTGTAATTGATCTACTACTGCTCCTTGAATGATTGTGTTTGTTTCCATCATCATTTTTGCTTCGTCTTCTGTTACGACTTGATGCGTTTCTAATAAACCGATTTCTGCAGGTTGTTTCAACGTTAACGTATAAGTTTCTCCTTTATGACGAATACGAAGTGCAGAGCCAGCTTCTTTTAACGAGAAGTCAGGTGTTTCAAAGTAGTGATTCACTTGTTTCGTAAATGCTTCAATAGAAAACGATTTACATAATGTATCGAATTCTTCTTTTGTAACGATATTTTTGAATTCAATTTCAATTTCTTGTGTCATTGTATAATCTCCTTTTGAAAAATAATTCTTTACACATTATCGCTTTTTCATAAATTTGGTTCAATGTTTTATTTGTTTGCGTCCATGTTATGATACAATAATACTGTTAAGTAAGACAGGAAGTTGAGATGGAGGAGTTAGAGCATGCAAAATAAAATCCAAGTTAAGAGCGTAGAAAAGAGAGAGAATGCTCTTATTTTTTGTGCGGAAAATAGTGAAATAGAGGTAAAGGAGTTAAGTGCACGTAATCATGTACTTGTAGACTCAGACAATTTATCATTTTTATATATCTTAGAAAATGAATCATCTTTCATTTATGTAAGTATTCCGCACACATGCTGGGAAGCAATGCATGAAGCGATGAATAACGATGTGGTTATGTTCGTTAGCGTGAATGACATTGAAATGGAATTAGAAGGATTAAAAGAAGAAGTAGAATATTTAGTTGAAAATATTGAAGGTAATGCAAATTACGGAGAAGAATTAGTAACTGCTGTAGAAAAAGTATTTCTATAAGCAAATGGCTAGAGCGATTGTAGGCAAGCACTTTTGTAGTTTTAAAATTATTGCTTGCCCACAATTTGCCCACGAGATTTTAAAAATTGATCGTATTGGTCTACGGATGTTTCGTCCATTGATTTTGTAACATGTAGATATACGTTGGCTGTCATGTCTATTGTGGCATGCCCCAAACGTTCAGAAACATATTTGATATTTGCTCCACTTTGAAGTAAGTGTACAGCATGAGTGTGTCTAAATCCATGTAAGGTTATATATTTTAAATTCCCTTCTTTACAGGCCCTTTGCAGGAAACATAACACGGGTGCGGGGAGCATGCAGGCGTTGTCCTCATGTGTGAAAATAAAATGGTAATCTGCATAGTAGTCTCCGTATTTTAAAATATTTTGGGCTTGCTGATTTCTTATTTGTTCTAGTAAATTTAGGGTGGTCGTATCTAATGACAAAATGCGGTTACTACTTTTGTTTTTTGGGGGCCCAAAAGCAATAGATTGACTCCTTTTCACAGATAGTAATGTTTTGTTAATAGTTAAGGTTCTTTTTTGAAAATTTACATCGGTCCATTGTAAAGCTAAACATTCGCCAATCCGTAAGCCTGTCCTTGATAAAAACATAAATAACGAATAATATTTAAATGATTTTTTTTTGTGTAAAATAAAATCTAAAAACTCTTGCAATTCGTCTATATCATAACATTTAATTTCATTTTGTACAGAGGTAATTTGAAGTGCTTTCATTTGGATTTTATCAGTAGGATTTTTATTTATGATATTGAGTTCCATCATAGCTATATTGAGCGCGCCATGAATAGTAGCATGTATCACATTCACAGTTTGTTTATGCAGTTTTATAAGCAATTTATTAATAAATTGTTGGTAGCGGACCCGAGTTAAGTCTTTGATTTTGGTACTTCCGAATTCAGGTAATATATATTTTCTAATGTTTTTATGGTATGCATAATATGTTCGTGGAGAGATGTTGCCCTTTTTATATGTGTCTAACCATTCGTACATATAATCGTGAAATGTAATATTGTTGTCTTGCATGTTTACTCCGTTTGCTATTTTTTCTTCTATTTTTGCAGCTGCTAATTGAGCTTCTTTTTTTGTTTTAAATCCTCCTTTGGAGGTTTCTTTGAATTTCCCCATTTCTTTATATCGAATGCGATATTCCCATTTATCATTACGTTTTCTAAAACTAGCCATTGTGTTCACTCCATTCAATTTTTATAAAAATGCTCCTCTTGTTAGAGATAAAATTGTAGAGCTATCTTTAAATAAATCTATCCATTTGTGTAGGTATTCCATAGTGCTGTAATAATTCTTGCTTTGTTTGTATGTAGTAATCATGATGACTTCCATCGATAAGAAATCTCGTTGCAAAATAGTTTGCTTCAGCTTCTATACGAATTTCAGAACAAAGAGATACCGTGGATAGTTTAGGTGTATTTTCATCTGGATGAAATAAAGCGTGCCCCAATTCGTGAAAACAAGTGAAGATTTGATTCTGATATGAAAGTCGTTCGTTAATATGTATAAAAGGGATACGAGATACTTTGTGGTAGTATCCATAAATATCCCCCAAGGATTCTGTGATAACGACTATGCCTTTTGCTTCAGCAATAAGGAACGGATCTCTGGTGTTATATTGTCTAAGTAGCTTGTCTATTGCTAAGTTAATTTGCTGTTTGGAAACCAATTAGATCCACTCCAGTCATTCTTCGTTTCTATATTTTTTAGGTGTAAATTTCTTTTTAGCCATTTCTTTTCCTAATCTCAGAGAATTTTCTAAAGAAATAATTAAAAGCTGTTTTGTTTCTTCTGACATCGGTTCGGAGTCTTTAGAGAATGCGAGTGCATCTGCGTTGCTCATATCCGCTATTAATGCTTCTAATTGCTTTTGAATATCTTTTTCATCTTTTTCGGTAAGCTCCCAATATTGTTTTTTTGTTCTGCCTAGTAAGTAATCTATCGAAACGTCAAAGTAGTCAGCCACTTTTTGTACACGTTCAACGGAAGGAGTTCTTTTTTTCCATTGGTAAATGGTGTTTTGACCAAATCCTAAATCTTCTTCTAACTTAGATACAGATATATCTTTCTTTTGGCAAAGTTGTTTTATGATTTCTGTAATTCCCATTAGATCAACCCTTTCAACTAGTACAGAGTTTTTTATTCAATAAGTTAGTTATAATTGTTGACAACTAACTTATTGAATAATATACTTTGTACATGAGCTACTTATTTAGCTGTTGAAACACTACAAAGAAAAGCAGATAAATCACGTTCCCCAACGTTTAAGTGCTACAAGTGTAGGTTTATTTAGCTATGACTTTATTTTATTCAATAAGTTAGTTCGAGTCAATAGAAAGCTAAAAATTTAGCTTATAAAATTAAAAAAGGAGTTAGCTTTATGGATAAAACATTCGGAAAAAAAGTTAAAACATGGCTGATAATTAATGATATGAAGCAAAAGGACCTAGCAGAAATGTTAGATATTTCGAATCCTTATTTATCGGACATTCTTTTAGGGAAGAGGGAGGGAAAGAAAGTAAAGGAAAAAATCATGAAAATTTTAGAAATAAAGGAGGCTTCATAATGACGGCGACGGTACAAGTCATTATTGATGATAGTTATGTGCAAAAAGAAGTTTCTCGTCAAGTAAATGAGCGTTTGGTAGACATGGGAATTGGCACTTGGTGGGATATGAAAAGACTTCAATATGAAACGAGTAGAAGTTATGACTGGTTAATGGAGTATGTGGTCTATGACTTACGGGTGCAAGGATTTGCGAAACAAAAGAATAATCGATGGTTATTTAAAGCACAAGAAATGAAAGAGTTTCTGACCAAATTTTATGATGAATTGTAAGAAAGAATCAGGAATTTAGCAAGAAATAATGAATGGAAATGAGAGAAGGGGCAAATATGAATAGGGTGTTATTCGCAAGTAAATTAATGAAAGCATCGGATGTTGTAAAAAGATGTGCAGAAATGAGAAATAATCCAGCGTTATTACTTATTACTGAATTAGAAGCAAAGTGTCAGCTAAGGGAAATGAACCGTAAGGTTTCAAATCGAAGGGAGGTGAATTAATTGAAGGAGATAACACTAGTTTTTAAATCAGGAGTTAAAACAAGTTTTACAGTAGAGCAATTTAAAACATTTAAAAATAGTTTTGGATTTTTATCAGGAATTGAATATGAAGGTGCAACTCCGACAGTACCATTCCACATTAGTTTGAGTAATATCGATGCAATATTTGTGAAAGACATTGGTGGAAAGGAATCCACTAAAGAACCTGATCATCCAATTGAAGATTTCTATGGCTGTGGAATTAAGCAAGATGATAAGTATTTTATGTTTGGCCAGGATGCTGTACTTGAAGGGAATCTAACGAATTACTTAATTGCAGAACAGAATGTTGAATGTTTTCGAGCTGTATAAAAGGAGAAACCGCCAGTTGGGGCTGACGGCCTAATAAAAACACATGTTGAGGTCATTATAGCATGAAATGAATGCATGTAAAGGAGTGAACGATCATAATTGAAAATCCAATGATTATAGGAAATCCAAATGATTCAGCGATAACGAATGTTATGGGGCATTGTGCGAGTTGCAATAAGGAAATCTACTGCGGTGAAGAGTACTTGGATTTTGAAGGTGATTGTATACACAATTCAACAGAATGCGTTAAGGAATACGTTGTTGTACATTCTACCCAAAAGATAGCAGGTGAATGAAATGAACTTACAACAAAAGATTGAAAGTGAGATATCCATTTTAAGGCGTCTAATTGATCGATACAAACTTTGTGATGATTCGGAATCCATTTGTATGGTGATTGCCTATGAATATGGATTGCAGGCGTTGATAGAAGCAAATGAAATGAGTAAACAAAAAGAGGTGCTGCCGTTTTGAATGGTGGAATTGAAGAACTAGAAAAGTCATTAATTGTGGAACAACGAAGGTTAAGTGAACACAAAAGAGAGTTAGAAAGGCTAATAGAAAAGAAACCGATTGTGGAACAAAATATTTGGAACACGGAAAGTAAAATTTTTGATTTGGAAGCTTCTATTTTTGTTTTGAAAAGCATGGCGAAGGAGTGAATCAATTGGAAATCACAAACGGTGCTGCCATTACCAAAAGTAAAAAAGCAAAAATCATTATCTATTCAAAGCCAGGTAACGGTAAAACAACGGTTGCTGGATTGTTACCAGGTAAAACATTAGTCTTGGATATTGATGGGACAAGCCAAGTTTTAGAAGGATATGAAAATGTAGATGTAGCTAAAATTGATGGTGAAAATCCACATGATAGCATCCTACAATTTTATGCATTAGCAAAAGCAAATATCGCTAAATACGATAACATCTTTGTTGATAATTTAACGCATTACCAAAAGTTATGGTTACTTAAAAAAGGTGAAAATACGAAAAGTGGTATGCCGGAATTAAAGGATTACGCTTTACTAGATAACCATCTTTTAAAGGTAGTAGAAACGTTTAACTCATTAGATGCAAATGTTATTTTTACAGCTTGGGAAACAACAAGAAATATCATTCATGATGATGGGCAGCAATATACACAATTCATTCCAGATATTCGGGATAAAATCGTCAATCATATTATGGGAATTGTTCATGTGGTTGGTCAATTGGTTAAAAAGGCAGATGGTACAAGAGGATTTGTTTTAGAAGGTAATCAAAGTGTTTTTGCTAAGAACCATCTCGATGTGCGGAAAGGCTGTATACAAGAAGAATTAATTGTGTCATCCACAAACTAATAAACAGGGGGAAATAAATAATGAGTTTCTTTCAATTTGATGAAACAAACGTAAATACAGGTTTTGAATTAGTTGCTGAAGGTAAATATGAAGCGGTAATTGTAAATGCGGAAGCTGGCAAAACACAAGCTGGTAAAGATAAATTATCGATAGATTTTGAAATTCGAAGTGATGTAACACAACATCATCAAGGCGCAAAAGTGCTTTATAACATGTTTACGTTCGAACATGAGGTTTCGGTTAGAATCGTCAATTCTTTATTAAAAGCATGTGGCTTTGGACATCATCATGCTTTCGCATCTGCTGAAGATATGGGGAAACAACTTCTCAATAAGAATCTACAAATCACAGTAAAACATGAAGAGTACGATAAGATTGTGGATGGTCAAAAACAAAAACGTACGGTAGCCAAGGCAAAATATTATGATGTGTCGGACGTAAATCCGATAACAAGTGGTCCAGCAGTAACAGTCGGTGATGATATGTTACCGTTTTAAATAACTACATAGAGAGGTTGGTTTGTACCGACTTCTCTTGTTTATATCTTAAAAGGCTAACCGGAGGTTGTAATGAAACAGAATCCATACAATTTTAATGAGATACCAACAGAGCTGAAAAGCTTACCGCAGTGGGTGCTTTGGCGCAAAGAAGAGAGAAATGGAAAACCGACGAAGATACCGTATCAAGCCAACGGCGAAATGGCGCAAGCAAATAATAGGCGTACATGGTCGACATTTGCAACAGCGGTCAAGTTTTATTTAGAAGGCGATTATGACGGAATAGGGTTCGTGTTCAGCAGGCAGGATAACTATATAGGAATAGACATTGATAAGTGTGTTGTGGCCGGAAAAACAAATACTTTTGCAACAGAAATTATCGATACAGTAGACAGTTATACAGAGTTTTCACCATCAGGAAAAGGTATCCACATCATTATCAAAGGGAACCTTCCACAATCTGTTTTAGGTACTGGAAGGAAGAATACCAAGCATGGTTTAGAAATTTACTCATACGGACGATTCTTCACATTCACTGGAAATCGAGAAAATTCTAATAATGTGTATGATCGTACGGATGAATTAGCAGAAGTGTTTGAACAGTATTTCGATGATAGTGACATACAAGGTCGCGTGAATTTAGCAGAATTTGAAAAAGATGAAATCAAAATTTCAAATGATGCTTTATGGGAGAAAATGTTCCGTAGTAAAAATGGCGATGAAATTCGCTCATTATACAATGGAAGCCTAATTAATAAAGATCATTCGGCAAGTGACCTTTCTCTATGTAACCATTTAGCATTTTGGACAGGGAAATCAGCAACACGAATGGATTCCATGTTTCGTGAGACGAGCTTAATACGTGATAAATGGGACGTTATCCATTTCAGAGATACAAACGAAACATATGGGGAAAGAACGATAGCAACGGCTATTTCATCTACTTCTTCCACAATTCTAGATTATAAGCAACCATTCGATGAATTTTCATTTGATTTTATAAGTGAAGATGTAGCTGAAGTTGTGGAAGACAAACCAAAAAGGAAATTTAAACTAACGGAACTTGGAAATGCGGAACGTATTGCTTATGAATACGGCCATGTAATTAAATTCGTTCATGATATCGGTTGGTATATATGGGATGGAAAACGATGGAGAGTGGATACGAAGAAAGAAATTGAAAGAATTACAGCAAAAGTTCTCCGTAGTCTTTCTAAATCAGAAGATGAATCGGAAATAAAATGGGCACGTATGTGTGAGCGTAGAAATGTAAGAATGAATAGTATCAAAGATCTTATGCCATTGGTCCCAGGAGCGCGTGAAGATTTTGATAGCCATAAATATTTATTCAATGTTGCAAATGGAATGGTAGACTTACAGACGGGGCAGCTTCGTCCGCATGATCGGGAGGTATATCTATCGAAAATCACCAATGTTACATTTGATGAGCAAGCGAAATGTCCAGAGTGGATGAAGTTTTTAGAACAAATTTTTCAGGGGAATCAAGAGTTGATGGAATATATGCAACGATTGATTGGCTATTCTCTTACTGGAGAAATTGCCGAGCAAATCATGGTCTTCTTAATCGGTGGAGGTTCTAACGGAAAATCAACTTTTATCAATATCATTAAGGACCTTATGGGTGATTATGGAAGACAAGCGAAGTCCGATACTTTTATCAAGAAGAAAGAAACAGGAGCGAATAATGATATTGCTAGGTTGGCTGGGGCCCGGTTTGTATCCGCCATCGAAAGTGAAGATGGGGAGCAACTCTCAGAGACATTTGTCAAGCAAATAACAGGTGGTGAGCCTGTATTAGCAAGGTTCTTAAGACAAGAGTTTTTCGAGTTCATACCTGAATTTAAAGTTTTCTTCACTACAAATCATAAGCCGGTTATAAAAGGTGTGGATGAAGGGATTTGGAGACGTATTCGTTTGATTCCATTCAATCTACAGCTACCTAAAGAAAAACGTGATAAGAAATTGCCAGAAAAACTAAGTCTTGAAATGCCAGGCATACTAAATTGGGCGATTGAAGGTTGTTTGAAGTGGCAGCAGTCAGGTTTAAATGATCCGGCGATTGTTAGGAAAGCCACAGGTGATTACAAAGAAGAAATGGATATACTTGGTCCATTTATGTTTGAGTGTTGTTTTAAAAGAGATGACGTTCAATTGGAAGCAAAACAATTATATGAAACGTATGCGAATTGGTGTTTTAGAAATGGTGAGCATCAATTAAAAAATAGGGCATTTTATCGGATTTTGGAAACGCAGGGTTTTAAAAGAGAGCGTGGCAACAGAAATAAGTATTACATCAAAGGTGTTACTTTAATAGACCGAAATAATACTGATAAGCAATCAAAGTTACTGGAAAACGAAGAAAATAGTGAGAATGTTACTAAAAGTAACAAATTTAAAATCTCATAAAAAACCTTGTGTATCAAGGGTTAAAGATGCTTTTTATATTCTTTTTGTTACTTTTGTTATTAAATATTACCTTCTAAAAAAATAATATATATATTCTATTAGGAGCCTACAAGGAATTTTTAGATAACACCAATAACACGAAACACTTCAATCCCTTGTGGTTGTAAGTCTTGTGACGTGTTACTAAATGAAAAAAAGCGTGATTTATGGTGTTTTTTGAGTGGGAAAAGGTCATTTTAGTAACAGGCTGGGTAATGGAGGTGGGTTATTATGAAAAAGTTTATAGAAGAAAATACCGAACGAGATATTAAAAGTTTTGAGTTAACTGATGACTTATATAAACGTTATTTGAAATATTGTGAAACGTATGATTTGGAATCTATTAGTAGAAGAAGCTTTAGTTATCAATTGAGTAAAGAACGAATCGGAGCATACCACAAGTTTAGAAATAAACCAGCAAGGTGGGGAGTGAAACTACTGCCATGCAAGTATTGAAAATTGTATCAGATATTTGGAAAGCGGGTGCGGATATTTATTTGGATCCGAGCGATGACCGAATGGGAATAACGAGACAAAACTTAATCTCAACGGAAGTGATGCAAGCTGCAGAACAACATTTTCAGGAAATCCATACATGGTTTCAATCCTGGAAGAATGAAAGTGTCGAGGACATCACCATGTTGAAGATTTTGTATCAATTCTGTGGATGGCAGCATAATCAAAAATTACATGACTGGTTACGAGCTGATGTAGATTCCTTACAACTCTTTTATGACTGGACGATTGTACTTGCGGAGAATGGTTGGACAGACATCTATGAAGACTATCGTCCATTTAAAAATGATAAATCGGTTGTAATGTCAAGAAAGATATATGAACGTGCGGTTATACATGTGAAGAAAGGAGTATGGAATTGATCAGTTATCGTTATACAGACACGGAAATACACAACATTCTTAAAACACTCACGATTGTAATTGATTCTCGTGAAAACGTAAATGGCCATATTCGCGATTATTTACATCAAAAGGGAGTCCCTATGAAAAATCAAAAATTAGATACAGGTGATTATGGTTACATGATTCCGAAAAATGAAGAACTGGGAATACCTCGTGATATCTATTTAGATAGCCGAGTAGAACGAAAGGCCCACATGGATGAGATCACAGGGAACTTACAAAAAAATACGCAAACAGCGTTTGAAAATGAATTGATTCGTTCAAAGGACATTCCATTCACTCTAATTGTGGAGGACCTACATGGATACGAAAAGATGCTACAAGGGAAGTATCATTCCAAATACAATCCACTAGCGTTACTGGGAAGGCTAAATACATTTAAAGCAAAGTATGGCTTTGAAATTGTGTATTTGGATAAAAAATTCAGTGGGAATTGGATTTATCATCATTTTTATTATCAAGCGAAATATTATCTTAAAACGGGCATTTTTTAATTTTGGGGAGAAACATGGATAAGCGTATTTATAAAGAAAGAGCCCTGAAGTAAAGGGCTCTCGGACCAGTGTATACCTACAATTACTAATAATATATGCTTAGCTTTTGTAAATGGTTAATTAAACCAAAAAAGATATTGAAATCCAGATGCAGTCTTCAATAACTTTCGGAAAAATTAGTGTAATCAGACTTTTTCAACTGAGTAAATTTTTTTATAGTGTATGTTCATCTTTAAGAAAAGGTTCATTGAACCAAAAGGAGCAACTAACAAAAGTTAGATGCCCAAGTGTAAAGAAGAAGCAAATCGGAAGGTAACTCAATGACCTTATGTGTAT
>NZ_JBNPJZ010000241.1:0-501 GCF_050312695.1 Bacillus sp. AF62
GTGGATGTTTAAAGAAAAGGCAAACAAGTTTCTTACAGTTTTAAGAGAAAAGGAGAGTGCATGATGGACGAATTGGAAGGTTTAGAGTTTGTAAGGGCGTTTCGGGCTACAGATGGGGCGTCCTTTGAAGTAGGGCGGGATACAGGTAAACGGTATGTGGTTCATGCTAGATTCCCATATATTACAGGCAGTCAAACCAAACTCAATAATTTTATCAATTATGCACGAAATGAAATAAAAGATGAATCAACCGCGGTTGGTATGGCTTCATTCGCTTGTGATTGCTACGAACGATCTTTACGCCAGTACCGAAATTGAAGGGGGGATGAATATGTTTCAAAAGGTGAAACAGTGGTTTGCAAAAACATTTGAAAGTAAACAAGGGAAGGCAAGGAAAGCCACAAAGCTTCCTTCTTATAAAGGGCGCTTAATTGGGAAATGGGCCTTTTGGCTCCTGTTTTGTTGGATGCTCATTGTATCCATCACAACCGTAGTAAAAGG
>NZ_JBNPJZ010000059.1:0-497 GCF_050312695.1 Bacillus sp. AF62
GCTATCTATTGCATGTTCAGCTAGTTTTTCTGATTCATAACATTGCATATTTATTTTAGTTTTGCAACACCCTCTGACTTATTAATAAACCTGTAATAAAACATAAAAATTGTCTCATGTTTAGAAAAACTATTAAGAATGAGGTAAGGAAGTAGAACAGAAGGTTATTGAGAAGTAGAGAAGAATAGTATGTTGAAAACGAAGGGTTAACGTATAATGAAATATATAAATCGGATCAAATCGTTTACTAAACACTTTCACTCATAATAGTGTAATTAAGTTCAAAGGATAGGTGTATTTCATGAAAGAAGTAAGAGAATATATTGAAACAAAGAAACAAGGTGTATTGGAGTTGCAAATAAAAGAAACGGAAGAAAAGCTAGGTGCTGCTTTCCCAAATCAATATAGGGATCTTATTAAATTAGAGGGTGTTGCAAAACTAAAATAAATATGCAATGTTATGAATCAGAAAAACTAGCTGAACATGCAATAGATAG
>NZ_JBNPJZ010000242.1:0-495 GCF_050312695.1 Bacillus sp. AF62
TGTAGAAATGCAGGGAATCACTCCACCGAATCGGGCCCTACGCAAGGAGGACTTTATTACGAAGGAAGAAGAGAAAAGGCTGAAAAACATTTTTTCTTCTTCTGAAGGATTATCAGAAGAACAACTTTCCGTTCGACCGCTTCTCATAGCTCGAAATGTATCCATCCTATCACTTCTTTCGGATTATGGGCTCACACTACAAGAACTCGTATCGTTACAGATGCAACAGGTGCACTTTGGAAAGAACATGATTACTGTTCTACATAACAAAGGGACAGAGAGAAGGATCATGTTAAAGGAAGAGGATAAAATACGTTTATTTACGTACTATAAAACGATACCTGAACCAGTTCGTCCGAGATATCACAGTACAGATCCGTTATTGGTTGCATTTGATTTTAAACGAGGAACATTTCGTTGGGTGTATGACAATGATGCTCCGAAAGCACTAACAGCCATTGCTGTACAAAAAATGATTCGATTAGAAGTAGCCAG
>NZ_JBNPJZ010000243.1:0-494 GCF_050312695.1 Bacillus sp. AF62
CCATCTGCTTTTTTCACTAATTGACCGACAACATGAACAATTCCCATGATGTGATTCACAATCTTATCGCGTATATCTGGAATAAATTGTGTATATTGCTGCCCATCATCGTGAGTAATATTTCTCGTTGTTTCCCAAGCTGTGAAAAGAATATTGGCATCTAATGAATTAAATGTTTCTACTAACTTCAAAAGATGATTATCTAATAGTGCATAGTCTTTTAACTCCGGCATACCACTTTTCGTATTTTCACCTTTTTTCAGCAGCCATAATTTTTGATAATGCGTTAAGTTATCGATAAAAATATTGTCGTATTTACCGATGTTCGCTTTTGCCAGTCCGTAAAACTGTAGGATACTATCATGTGGATGTTCAACATCAATCCTAGCTACATCCACATTGTCATACCCCGATAACACTTGGCTTGTCCCATCAATATCCAGGACTAACGTTTTTCCAGGTAACAATCCCGCGACCGTTGTCTTTCCGTTACC
>NZ_JBNPJZ010000244.1:0-493 GCF_050312695.1 Bacillus sp. AF62
TGGGAAAATATGAGTCAGAGTAGCTCTTTCCGTCTCGCATATGAAGCACGTGAAAAAGTGTTATTTGATGAACAAGCAAAATTAGCACATGCTCGTGAGGTTGGGAAAGAAGAAGGGATTCAAGAGGGAATGGAAAAAGGGAAAGTAGTAGGCATTCAAGAAGGAAAAATCCAACTTATCCGAGGCATGCATAAAAATGGCATGGATATAGAAGATATTTCGAAGTTTACGAATATGGATATGTCGGAAGTACGCCATATTTTGGAACAATAAAAGAGAGACATCGCATGAGATGTCTCTCTTTTATCGCCTGATTATTCAGAAATATTTAGGGGTATTTCGCCCTTACTTAACAATCGATTGTACTGTTCCTGTAGACTTAATCCTTTTGCGAGTGATGTCATTTTTTGGTCTTGTTGTAAGAACCTGTTTAGAATCTATGGTATAATCTGTACAAAAAAGGATATTTTCTATGATACATAATTATACAAGT
>NZ_JBNPJZ010000245.1:0-484 GCF_050312695.1 Bacillus sp. AF62
GTACATCAGAAATCGTCTTTTTCGTACCTTCCACAGTCGATTCAACCGTATTTAATTTATTACTGATTTCAGTATCTTTCTTTGTTAACGATTCAATAGAAGTTTTAAATCCATCTGCGGTTTGCTCTGATTTCGTCATACGTTCCGTAAGCTTTCCTTGTTCGTTTTGAACATTAGAAACCGTAGTGTTAATCCCTTTAATAGTCGTCTCAATTTCTACCGTCTTTTTAGTAAAATCAGTTGTTGTTACTTGATCTTCTGGTGCTGGTGTCCATGCTGTAGCAACGTTAGCTAATTCAAGTTTGACGTTTTTTACATACGCTGTACCTTCAATACCTTCGCCACCATATATATACAATCTAGAAACTTTAGTACCGTCAAATTTACCATGAAGTTTCATGGTAAATGTATAGCGTTCCCATCTATTAACTTCACTTACGTTAAACACATACTGACCACTGTGAAAGCTTTGTGCTGTGTTACC
>NZ_JBNPJZ010000246.1:0-465 GCF_050312695.1 Bacillus sp. AF62
TACTTGTATAATTATGTATCATAGAAAATATCCTTTTTTGTACAGATTATACCATAGATTCTAAACAGGTTCTAAAGGCAGACATAACCGTTAAAAAGAATTTTCCTGTTGGAGTTCTTGTGTCAATACCTAAATTTAAAACTGCAAAGTGTACGCTTTTTTATGAAGATGTTCAATAAATTGTAGTAATTGAATTGTATTCCGTCATTATTTTATGAAACGTGTTTTTCTTTAGCTCTAACATTTGCATAAACATAGTAACTATCTTTTCTTTACCTTTACATTTATTACAAAAAATGTTATTATTAAAATGAATTATTTTTGTTCGGTGTAACGGATTTGTAACTTTTCACCTTGATGATCACTGAGAGCAAGGATAGTATTACATTGTGTGTGTTTACACACTAGGAGGCAATACAAATGGAAAAAGGTAATGTAAAATGGTTTAATGGCGAAAAAGGCTTC
>NZ_JBNPJZ010000247.1:0-450 GCF_050312695.1 Bacillus sp. AF62
TCAGGAGGTCTGTTCAGTAAGGCAGCGGGAATTGCAAGTGACATTAAAAAGACTATTTCTGGAGCATTAGAAATTAACAGTCCATCTAAAGTGATGATTCCAGTTGGTAGTGCAGTCCCAGAAGGCGTTGGAGTTGGTATGGATAAGGGGAAACGATTTGCCCTTGATGCAGCAAAAAATGTAGTGGGAACGGTTAAGAAACAGATGGGGAATATGCCATCTGTTTTTGATTTTGGATTCCAAACTTCGCATTATAGTATCCCGCATCATACACTTGGTGATTTTACTAGGCATACGCAACTACAATCACCTTATAACAACGTACCTACAGCAAAAACTATGTTCTCGGATCGATCAGGTAGAGAACAAGAACTGAATGTAACGGTAAATATGACAAACGTTTTAGATGGAAAAGAATTAGCGAACGGAAGTTACGCATATACGACAAAG
>NZ_JBNPJZ010000248.1:0-448 GCF_050312695.1 Bacillus sp. AF62
TCCACCGTTCTCTGCTGAAATTCTTGGATATCAAACAACATGTCTTCTACCGCCATAAATTCAATCATCTTTTGCTGGATGAACGAAAAATTGTGTAACGTAGGCGCTTGACGGTGACACTCATATATTTTTCCTACGCCGCCAAATGCCTTGATTCTCTTCTCGCTCAGTTGGGAAAGACTCATGTCATTAACCGGCTTCTCCTCTTGCCAGAGCTCCATCATGGCTTGAAACAATTGGTTATGCTGTACGTGAATCAAGTGTTTTGGCGCCAGTCTCAATTCCTCGAATAGAGCATTGTCTTTCATCAGGCAACCAAGTACGTACAGCTCATTCTCTGCATATCGCTGATACTTCTCCATCAGACGCCATCCCCTAATGTTGCATAAATGTCATCTACATCCACTTGGCTTTCCACAATGCCTTTCGCAGGTGGGAATCCACTCGT
>NZ_JBNPJZ010000249.1:0-443 GCF_050312695.1 Bacillus sp. AF62
AGTTTTGGATAGAACCACCGGTAGAACTTCCCCCTTTACATGATAGAAAAACCCCTTTTGAAATTATTTCAGTCAAGGAATGAACGTATAAAGGTAAAAAGCATTTGTTATATAATCAAATACAGTAAAAAACAACATCCTCAAGAAACGAAGGTGTTGTTTTTGTAGTTATTCAATGTATAGTTCATGATAAAAACTATCTATGACTTTATAATCATTACTAACAAAAAGATTAACCTATAGTAAACTCATAATAGACTGGATAATTACGTCATTTACATCCCAAAGTACATGAATCATCAGATTACCTCCCTTTAAATTATTCCGGTATAATTATTTTTGCATAGAAAAGCAATTTTGCACAGGACTCAATTGTCTGTTAACAAAAGACATTTTACTTCTGATGCAAGCTTTTCTATCCAATAAACACAGCTCGTAACCGA
>NZ_JBNPJZ010000038.1:0-82375 GCF_050312695.1 Bacillus sp. AF62
GATTGCCCCCTGTACAATACAGAGTTCAATCCTTATTAGCTGCTTAAATATGTGTCCAACTTTTTGGGTCCAGTTCAAAGCAGGGTGGTTCTCGCTTTTTTGTATACAGAAATTAGCCATGGACCGACGTATCTTCTACCGATGACAACGCCAGCTCCGGTTAGGATACCATACACTAATTTAATTACAAACATCGCGATCATATTATCACCTCCCCCTTTTTTCAAAATGGAAGAGATGATTACCACACCTACTAGTTATAGCTTATTAAGTTACATATTAATTGTATTATGTTTTAAAATAGGGAACAAGATATATGGATGAAAATTCCTGTTTTTAAGCAGAGCATTAGTGTCAGGGGACAAGAAGTAAATAAATATTCATAAAAAAACGGTATGGACATTACCATCCGTATTTTTTTATGAATTTATAAAACTTTTCCATACAGTGCGTCGTCTAATATATGGGAAGGAGGAAATGATGTGGATGAATTAACGATAGAAGCGTTTGAAATAGAAGATAAGGAGGACCTTATCGACGAAATCATGAACAAGTATGGACAAGAAGTCCTGCAGCTTGTGTATTCATATGTGAATAATAAAGAGGTTGCGGAGGATTTAACGCAAGATATATTTGTAAAATGCTATAAATCTCTTCATACATATAAAGGGAATTCGAACTTAAAAACATGGTTATGGAGAATTGCAATCAATCATTGTAAGGACTATTTAAAAAGTTGGTATAACAAAAAAGTTATTGTGACAGAGGATGACTTTACGTATATGGGGAGTCAAAAAGAAAGTGTGGAACAAACTGTCATTCAAAATGCGGAGGATCGTGAACTGGCTTCTGCAGTAATGAATTTACCGATAAAATATCGAGAAGTGATTTATCTATTTTATTATGAGGAATTATCAATTAAAGAGGTTGCTACGGTAATAGAAGTGAAGGAAAACACGATAAAAACGAGACTGAAAAAAGCGAAGGAGCTTTTGAAGAAAGGATTGGAGGAATAATCAAATGGAAGATCGATTAAAAGGTTTGCGAAAATCAATGGAGAACACAACGTTTAAACATTTGAGTTTTTCTGATCAGCACCAAAAGCGGGTGCGCGAAAAAATCAATCAATCGTCCGAAAAGGAAGAAGACATCCTCTTAGCAGTGTTGCAACTTCTTATGAATGAAAAAACAGGTTATGAATTGATGCAGTTACTGCGGGGGAGGGGAATTCAAAAATTCGAAGGTGATGAAGGGTCTCTATACACTTTATTACATCGTCTAGAACAGAATCGCTTTATCCAATCTAGCTGGGATCACGCAGGAGCTAAATATTATCAATTAACTGATAAAGGAAACAAGATGCTGCGAAAGGCAGAGAAAAATGCTACGAAGGCACGATTTATATTAAAAGGATTAGTACAGGAGTGAGAAAAAATTGAGCAAAAAAGGGGAGCGTTTTTTAAAAGAAGTTACGAACCATATTAAATCAAAAGAAGCGAAGGACTTAGTAGCAGCGGAACTAGATTTTCACTTGAAACAGACGAAGAATATGTGGATAGAGAAAGGCTTAAGTGAGGAAGTTGCTGAAGATAAGGCCGTTGAACAAATGGGAAGTCCGATTAAATTGGGACAAGAACTTAACAAACTGCATAAGCCAAAGGTTGATTGGTTCTTACTTATTTTATTAGTGGCTGCTATGGGGTTAGGATTTTTGCCGGTTTTAGTTTTTGGATATACGAATGATGTAATAATAAATAAGGTGATATTTGTTATTCTCGGTGTTGTAACAGCGATTGGAATGATGTTACTTGATTATCGGAAATTAGAGAGAATGGGATGGTTGTTTTATATAATCGGAGTAGTTGTCCTGTTAATGCTATACTGTTTTCCAAACGCTTCAATGATTGGAGAACCGTTAATACAAATCGGCCCAATTGCAATTGACTGTCTAATGGCAGTGCCTTTCTTTTTTCTAGCTTGGGCTTCTTTTTTTAATGATAGTAGGTTAAAGATTATACATCTTGTGGTTTTATATTTATTTTCTTTGTATTTATTTTTGATTGTATCAACCCTTTCGTCAATTTTTGTTTATATGACAATGGTATTCGTTATGCTTTGGTGGAGTAAGTTAGGAAAGAAAACGGCGTTGATTATTACGATTGTACCCATTTGTTTATTTATTATCAGGGCATCGGTATCCTGGTCTTCAGGATACCACTTAGATAGAATTTTAGGGTATTTAAATCCGGAGAGTGATGCAGGTGGTGCAGGATTTATGTATATACGTTTAAAAGAGGTAATGTCATCGGCTGGTTGGTTTGGTACATCTGGAGATACAAAATTCATCCCTGCTGCGGATACTGATTTTGTATTTGCAAGTTTGACTTACTATTATGGGTATGTGCTTGCGTTAATTCTGGTTTCTGTTCTTTCTCTTTTTGTAGCAAGATTAGTAATCATATCTTATAAAATAAATGACCGATATGGTAAATTGCTTCTCATTGGAGGAATGACTCTTTTTGTAGTCCAGTTTATTTATAACGTGGGCATGATTTTAGGCTTATTGCCGATTGCTGCTATATCATTACCTTTTATTAGTTATGGATTAACACCGACTGTATTTCATGCGCTTTTAATGGGGATTGTGTTAAGTGTATATCGACGTAAAGATATGCCATTTAGAATGAAGAGAACACCTTGATAATGATCAAGGTGTTTCTTTTATATGTAAAAAGAATTCACTATTATAATCAAGTACGGCATACTAAAAGAACAACAAAATGATATTTTAGCATCACTTACATATAGGAGGACAAATAAATTGAGTAACCTTACGCGTTTACGTACACAAATTTTAATAACGAACACTTTCATAGAACTATTAAAAGAAAAACCATTCTCAGCCATTACGATTAATCATATTTGCGAAAAAGCAATGATTCATAGAAGTACGTTTTACCGTTATTACGTTGATAAGTATGAGCTCTTTAGTGCCACGATAAATACTATTGCCATAGAGCTATTTGAACAAACGAAGCAAGGTTTGAATTTGGAACGTACATTTTTTGAAGAAGTAATTGACTACATAGATGTGAATCGTGCGTTGTTTTTTAATGTTACGAGTAAAAATAATAGCCGTGAATTATATGATAAGTTGATTCAACTTGGCGGGGAGTCCTTATATGAAAATGCAACGCAATATAACGACCCTCTTTCAAGACAAATCCAAAATTCAGATTATCCAAATGTGTTATGTGATTTTTATTGTAGTGGATTTTTTGAGATCGTAAAAAAATGGGTAAATAATGAATATCCGTATTCAAAAGAAGAACTCATCCATATCGTTAACAATTTTCTCATAAATGAACCAAAATAAGACATATGTCTCATTTTGAGACGTATATTCATTTTTATTCATCGTTTTCCTCTAAAGCCTATGATAAATTATTGAGCATAGCAAAGGAGGAAAACGATGAATAAGGTTTTTGATACAATTGGACGGTTTATCATCAAGTACGCGAAGATGAATATTGCACTTATATTATGTTTAACGATATTTTTCGTATTTGGTATAACGAAAATTGAGATGAAGATGGGGAATGATGTATTTCTAAGTAATACATCTGATGTTTATAAGGATACAGAAACGTACCAAAAACATTTTGGCGGGGATGGTATATACGTATTGCTTAGTGGAGAGAGTGATACATTGCTTTCACAAGAAACAAATAAAGCAATTGTAGAATTCACTAAAAAAGCAGAAGGTATTAAAGATATTACCGGATCAACACATTATGTTGGCTTATTAAATGAAATGTTATCCGCTCCTGCTCCTTCATTTTCAACATTTGATACAGGAGTAGCAAATGAGAAATTAGAAACAGCTTTGAAAAACTCTATTTCAAGCGAAAAAATGAATGAAATTAATAATAACGTCAAAAGCAGTTTAACGAATGAGCAACGTGAAAAAATGGGAGTGTTTATTCAGCAACAACTTGCAGCTGAACAAATGCAAGAAATACAAAAACAATTAGTCGCGCTCGAACATACTCCTACAGTTGATGAGCAAGAGAAAATAACGCAATCTGTTTTAACGGAAAAGCAAAATGATGAAGTTGCAAAGTATACGCAAAGCATTTTAACAGAGCAACAAAAAGATCATATGCAACGAGCTATTTTGAAAGCTCTACCGAATGTTCAAAATATGAATAATGATTTACTTCATGAAATCGTCTTTTCTAATAAAGGGAAAGTACCAGACCAATTGAAACAACTCATTCCTGGGAATGGAAAACACGTTGTGATTCAGCTTCACACATCAAATAATACAGAGATGACGACGTATGTACGTATGAATAAAGAGCTAAATGAACTTATTAAAGATACGAATTTCAGTCAAGGTGTAACAGTAAAGGTAGCTGGAATGCCTGCGATTTTAGGGGATATTCAAGAAGAGGTCATAACGACATTAGGAATCATGCTCGGTTTAGCGGTTCTATTAATGATTGTTGTACTATTCTTCGTATTCCCTGTAAGACGTCGTATTATTTCATTAGCCTTTGTGTTAGTCGGATTAATATGGACATTTGGTTTCATGGGATGGGCCGGAATCCCGATTACACTCGCAACAATGGCGACACTACCAATCATTATAGGGCTCGGCACTGACTTCGGTGTTCAATTCCATAATAGATATGAAGAGGAATATAAAACGAGTGGATGTAATGCGAAGCTTGCAACATTACATGCCGTTCGTCATATTGGACCTGGCGTGGGAATTGCAGTTGTGATTATGAGTTTAAGCTTCCTGACAATGTATTTATCGAAAGCGCCGATGATGCAACAATTTGGATTAACTTTAGCGATAGGTGTTATATTCTGTTACGTTGTTGAACTATTATTGATGTTCTCAACATTCTACTTATTAGATCGCAAAAAAGAAGTACCTACATTAAAAGGTGATGTAGATAAAAACACAATGTTATCACGTTTCTTAAATCAATACGCGAATCTAGCTATGAAACTCGCAATTCCTATTTTAATCGTTTCAGTTATTTTATCTGGTCTTGGATTTATAGCAGAAAAGTCTATACCAACTGAAACAGACTTAACAAAAATGATTCCGCAAAATATGGAGACATTAAAAAATACGAAACAATTACAAAAGATAGTTGGCTCTACAACATATATTACGTATTTAGTAGAAGCAGAGGACGTCACGGAACCGAAAGTAATGTCTTGGATGCATAATGAAAGTGAAAAGATTGAAAACAAATATAAAGATGTGAGTGATGTCATATCACTGCCTAAAGCTATTTTGCAAATCAATGGGAAAAGTGCGTTGCCAGAATCTACTGCACAAGTAGCAAATGAGCTTGAAAACGTGCCAAATTCTCTGAAAGAAACCGTTATAAGTAAAAACAAAAAATACGCAACAGTTCAGTTCCAAGTGAATCCAGATCTGTCTTCGGCGGATCAATTGAAGTTGATGCATAACATATCAAAGGATATGAAGCCGGTCGATGGTGTGAAAATGAAGCCAGCGGGCGCGCAAGTTATGATGCTGTATGGTATTGATAACATTGGTGCAAATAGTGAATTAATGATTTGCGCAGGGCTGCTCATTATTTTCTTATCTTTACTCCTGGTGTATCGCCGCGTAAAACATGCATTATATCCATTAATACCAATTGTTTTAGTATTAGGATTTTCGCCTGGTGCTTTAAAACTACTCGATATTTCATATAATCCGCTAACAACAGCGCTAAGCTGCCTTGTACTTGGAATTGGAACAGAGTTTACGATTCTCATTATGGAAAGATATCGTGAAGAAGAGGCGAAGGGACTGTCTCCCAAAGAAGCAATTCGCGTCTCTCTTTCAAAAGTGGGGCAAGCCATTACAGCTTCAGGATTAACAGTAATTGTTGGATTCTCAACGTTAATTTTTGTTAACTTCCCAGTCTTACGTGAATTTGGTATTACAACTGTTATTGATACAACACTTTCTTTATTCTGCGCTTTAACCATATTACCAGTCTTAATTGTGTTGTTTCAAAAACGTAAATAGATAGTTAGGAAAAATAACATTCTTATTGTAAAAAACACCTTGATAATCATCAAGGTGTTTTAGTTATTAGTTCAAAACTATCCGAATCAGCCCCAAGCACAAAAGGACTAACCTCGCCAACACTATAAAGTTGCAACTCATGCATCGCGCGCGTACAAGCAGTGTAGAACAATCTACGTACGCTCTCATCACTGTATACATCTTCAGAAGCATCATAAATAATAACAGCGTCAAATTCAATACCCTTCGCTAAATAAGCAGGGATCACGACGATGCCTTGCTCATACTCGGCTGAGTTACTCTTCACGAGTTTAATATTCTCGATATGACGGAGTGCTTCGTATGCAGCGGCGCTTTCAGCTGCGGATTTACATATAATTGCGATCGTATTGTGATTTTGTTTTTGTAATTCAGTAACTTTTGCAGTAATGTGCTCGTGCAGTTCGCTGTAATCAGCTACTTTCGTCACTGTAGGTTTCTCACCGTCACGTTCAAAGGCGTGAATGTTGTTGCCTTCCGGTACGAGAGCACGTGTAAATTCAATAATCGGTTTTGTTGAGCGATAGCTACGAGTTAAGTTGATGCCGTTCGTTTCATCTGGTCCGTATAAGCTAGTAAGTGTGTTGAAATTCACTGCTTCACTCGCGTGGGCAAATATCGCTTGGTTAAAGTCCCCGAGTACAGTCATTCTTGCGGCAGGGAAGAGGCGTTTTAAAAACTCAAATTGAAACGGCGAGTAATCTTGCGCTTCGTCTACGAGTACGTGTTTAATCGATCTATTCGTTTGGAAGCCTTCAATTAATTCTTTTAAAAGTAAAAATGGCGTCGCATCCTCGTAATATAGCTTTCCTTCATCAAGCATGTTTACTGTTAAGGAGCAAATGTCATCCCATTCTTTCGGTTTTTCTCCAGTAACCCATGATGCATCTGTGAAGAGCTGTTTATATATGCCTGTGAAATTGATGAAACGCAATGTTTGAACGCCTTTACGAAGTGGTTTCAATTTTTTACGGACAATCATACGTCCAAGTACTTTCGTTTCTTTTTCAAAATCATGAAAGGAGTTGTCGTCAAACTCGCCTTTTTTCTGTAAATATTTATAAGCCTTTTGGTATTCATCTTTACTCAGTAATTCAATTTCTTCTTCTACCCAAGGCTTTTTCAGTTCTGCTTTTTCAATTGCATCTATTTGTTTATTTAGCCAATCCGTTAACTTTTCAATTCGATTATGGAAGCGGAGGGAGGAGTCAGTATTATAAAATTGCTCTGTAATTTCTTTAGCAGAAACAATTAATTTTCCTCTAAATTTCATTCCTCTAAATAGCATGCCTGAAGATTCAAGAGATTGTCTGTACGTTCTAATCATCTCAAAAAATTGAGTAGATGCTTTAAATCGAATGCTCGCATTTCTCGTTTTATAGGTAGGGCTATTCGTTTCTGCTAACATATACTCTAATTGTTCATAAGGATCTTCAACGTCAAATGACTTGCTTAGTCTATGGTTTAAATATTCTTGGAACGTCACTTGTTGCATATTTTCTTCACCGAGTTCAGGTAGTACGTTAGATACGTAGCTGTTGAACATAGAGTTAGGGGAGAAGAGAATAATTTGATCCGCTTTTAGCCATTCGCGATATTTATATAGTAAGTAGGCGATTCGTTGCAGGGCAGCTGACGTTTTCCCGCTACCAGCAGCGCCTTGCACGATAAGTAGTCGGCCTTCATCGTGACGGATAATTTCATTTTGCTCGCGCTGAATTGTAGCAACGATGCTTTGCATATGTTTATTCGTACCTTTTCCGAGCGCTTGTTGCAAGATTTCATCGCCAATTGTAAGGCTCGTATCGAACATTGAATCAATCTCGCCATTTTGAATAATATATTGTAATTTTTTCTCCACATTACCGTGGATTACGCCTCCTGGTGTACTGTATTCAGCCGGTCCTGGTGGATAATCGTAGTACACACTCGAAATGGGTGCGCGCCAGTCATATATAAGGAAGTTTTCTCCGCTTGCATCAGTAAGTGTAGCTACGCCGATATAAATTTGATCCGCAGCAGATTCTCCTTCTTCTTTGAAATCAATTCGCCCGAAGTAAGGTGCTTTATGCATGCGTCTTAATGCGGCAAGTCGATTGAAGGTGTGCTTATGGGTGATTTGTGTGACAGCTAGTGACTGAGCTTGTTGTCTTAAGTTGATAACTGTTTCAAGATAATCATCAAAAGTATCCGTGTTCACTTTCACATCATCCCAAAAGTGTTTACGAATATTGATTACTTCTGCCCGGCGTCTGCCGGTTTCGTTTTCCAGTTTATCAATTTGCTCCGTAATTGTCTCGATTACGGTATCCAATCTTTTTTGCTCTAGATCAAGTTTTTTGTTCATACGGTAAGCACTCCTTTAAAAGTGAAAAATAGAGGTTGACTGAAGATGTGTTTTGGTGTAAAATTAAGATACGGATAAATACGTTCCTTTCTTTTTATAAAACGTGTTTCTGTTCTAATTTAACATAGTTTTTGAATTTAATCAATGATAATAAGATAAACCTTGGTTCTGCGTGGCGTGGATCAAGGTTTTTTTGTGTTTTTCTTTAAGGAAGAATTGCAATTTTATTGAGGAGAATGTAAGTAAAGCAAAGAAGAAAATCAGGAATAGGGGGATACTGATGCAAAAATATTTTGAGGAAGCGCATCGTTTTTGTTCTCGTAATAGAAAGCACTTAGAAAAGGATGTTATATGTGGTTGTTTCTATTGTTTAGAAATTTTTCATCCAGAAAAAATTACAGAGTGGTGGGATGATGATAACACAGCAGTTTGTCCGCATTGCGGGATTGACTCTATTATAGGAGAAAATTCTGGATTTAAAATTACAGAAATGTTTTTAAGTGAAATGCATAAAAGATGGTTTTAGTTAAACGAATGAAAAAATAAACTTTCATTAACGAAGAGGATACATAAAAAAGCTCGGGCCGAAGCCCAAGCTTTTTACTTCATTATTTCTTTTCGTCTTTTTTCTCGTCAGCTTTTTGCTCTTTGAAAAGATCTTTTAAATCTTTATCGTCAACTTTTACGTCAGCTTTTTTGATTTCTTTCATCATAAGATCGTTCATGAATTGAGCATCTTGCGTTTTCTCTTGAGCTAGTGATTTTTTAATATCAGCTTTTGCTTTATCGAAAGTAGCATCTGCGTGATTATCAGTTACTTTAATAATATGGTAACCAAATTGTGTTTTTACAGGTTCGCTTACTTCACCTTTTTTCAACTTTTGAGCTGCTTCTTCAAATTCTTTTACCATTTTCCCTGGTCCGAAGAATCCTAAGTCGCCACCTTTTTCTTTTGAACCTGTATCTTCAGAGTATTGTTTTGCTAATTCTTCGAAAGATTTACCTTGAGCAAGTTCATCTTTCACTTTTTTAGCAGTTTCTTCATCTTTTACAAGGATATGACTTGCTTTAATTTCCTTTTTATAATCCTCGAATTTTGCTTTTACATCTTTATCAGTAATCGATTGTTCAACCGCTTTTTCTTGAGCTAATTGAGCACGTACACTATTTTTTATAGTTTCTTCTTTAATACCTTGTTGTTTCATTAGGGTATCGAATTGATCACCGTATTGTTTTTTCATTTCATCGAACTTTTTGTCTACATCTTTGTCTTCAACTTTGTAGTTTTTAATAAGTACTTTTTCCATAACCATGTTGTTTAGTACTTGTTTACCAGCTTGTGTCTTCATTTGATCGTAGAATTCTTCTTTTGTAATGTCACCAGCTTTAGATGTAACGATTTTGTCTGATGATGATGTTCCACATGCTGATAATGCGATTACACTTGTTGCGGCTAAGGCAAGCATAGCTTTCTTCATTCGATAAACACTCCTACTATTATGTATTTTTAATTTATCCTACACCGATGAATTTTAAATTCATAAGAGCCCGATTAAGTCTCACTGATACTTTTGCTTTTTTGTATTGGTAAAGCGCGCTTAACAGGGCTTACCGTGGCTGAGGATAAAGTTTTGATGAATGTTTTGTTCTATAGTATAAGCAATATGTACAAAATTTAATATATCATATTTCGACGCGTTTTCATATTGATAAAGAAAAATTAACCAGTACGTGTCAGATTTTGAAAGTGTGCCATATTGGGCGTATGCCGCATATACAGAATAGAGGAGGGGATGGGGATGAATTCTCAACTTATTTTATTACTTGTACTGTTTATTTTATTGGTTATTGTAGGTATAATTTGCTTATAGAGGAAAAAAGTGAGGAAGGGGCTTTCCTTCCTCACTTTCCATGAAATATAATTTCTATATAACTAGAAATTAATAAAATTGTTATACATACATTAATAACCCGAAAGACACCGGGCTGGCGGCTCGCAGCTATTTGTTTTCGTTCACACAGTGTATGTGTCATGAAATTCGTGTAAAATATAACAAGAAGTGCGAATGCGACAAAAACAACTGTTATAAGTGTCATGAGGCGAGACCTCCTTTTGGCTAAAATACATATACATATATTGTATCACACGATATTTTGTTCGTGTTACAAAATTCAGAAATAGAAGACTTTGTGTTAGAAAGTGAGGGAGAAAATGGACGTTGTTAGAAGATTAGAACAAGCTGAATACTACGTAGACCTACTATTTAAAATGATTGATGAAGAGAAGTGTCCATTTTATTCTTTGATCATAAAGAAAAAAGCTCGTAAAAAAGATATTGAACGTATACTAAATCTTTGTGAAAAACTGAACGAGCAATATGTAGTGGAGAAAGCAGAAGGGCTTCTTTTGTTCGATGCGCTGTTAGATCAATTTGAAAAAGCGCTTCCACATCAGCTCGAAGTACACGAAACTGCGGAAGCGCTAGCAAAACAAGGTTTATTTAAGCCGCTTATGAATGAATTCTTAAGCATGATTGCGAAAAAATAAATAGATTATTTCTTAACTAACTTTTGATCGGATTCTGTAAAGTTCTCTTCAATATCTTCTAATGATTTCTCAAAAATATCGATAAAGTCTTGTCCGTAAATATTACGCAGGATTGCAATCAGTTCGATATTTTCTGGGAACTTCCCATAAAAATTACGAAGTGCAAGAGCCCCATTAAACACTGAATTATTTTCAGGATCATACTCCTCCATTAAGCGAAGTAGTAATTCTTCCCCTTTGTCTGTAATTTCAATGTACGTATTTCGTTTATCATCTTCCTTTTTTGAGAATACAAGATAGCCGCGTTCTTCCAGCTTTTTCGAGAAGTTAAACGCTGTTGATACATGCATAACTCCAAACTTAGCAATCTCAGAAATAGAAGCCCCTTTTAAATGATAAGCGATTGTTAAAATATGATGTTCATTAATATTTAAATCGTAAGGTTTAATCCACTGCTGCCAATCTTTCTCTACACATTTCCATAACGCTTTCGATAATTGAGCAATGCGTTGGCTGAAAATCATCGCTTCTTTTACCGAGTAATCTTTTTCTCCACTTTTCATTTACTCACCCACTTTAACATTCTTTTTCATTACTATCTATTATGCCAGTAAAATAAAAATTAATAAAGTCTTTTTGTAAGAATTGTGAAAATTTTTTAACAAAATGACATTCTATACAAATCATGCATAACTATGGAAGCGTTTTATGAGTCGTGAATACATGCGTTGCCCTTACATGTTAATTGATAACATATATTGTAAATGCATAAAAACACGGCATATCTATACGATATGCCGTGTCAAGGTCAATTTATATAAAAAATATTTGTTATATGCAAAAAACTAAGCAGGAATTTGTTTACGCTTTTTCTGGAACAGCTTCTTGCAGTTTCTCAATTGACTTTTGGATGTCTAAAATTTCTTTCTCAATATGGCGCTTGTTTTGAGAAATATCTTGTTTCCAGTTAGAAAGCGTGTCTTGCATGTCATCTTTTAATTCTTGAAACACTTCTTTACCTTCTGAAGCAGTTTCAACAATTTGACGCTTTAATAATTTCGTATCAGCTGTAATATCAGCTAAAGTCTTTTTAATATCATTTCCTTTTTCTTTTAACTTGCCGCGCATGTCTTTACCAGAAGAAGGAGTTGAGAAAAGAACGGCCAGTCCAGCAACTGCTCCCCCGCAAATAACACCTGTAATAAAGGATTTAGCTTTTGACATAAAAGGAAACCTCCTTATTTTTTGTTCGTATTCATGATGTGAAAAAATATGCATATCTTTCTTATATGTGCCATGCACAAACAATCATCCCTGAGCATTTTAAGTGAAGAAACAAGCCATGCGGAATTTGATGACTTCAGGGAAGTGGCTTGTTATGTATTACGCCTTCTTATAGTGTCATTATTTCACACTATTTGCAATTGTACTTGCGATGTTTTGTAAATTTTCCATAGTGTATTCATTTTGGTGTGATTTCCAAACAGCACCGAAACCATCTTTTTCACCGTAGCGTGGAATTAAATGAAGGTGGAAGTGGAACACAGTTTGTCCAGCTTTTTCACCGTTATTGTTAAGTAGGTTAAAGCCAACTGGATTAAACTCTGCTTTAATCGCATTTGCGATTTTTGGAACGACAGAAAAAATGTGTGATGCGATTTCTGGCGTTAACGCAAAAATGTCTTGTTTGTGAACTTTCGGAATAACAAGAGTATGTCCTTTTGTTACTTGACTAATATCTAAAAATGCAAGCACATGTTCATCTTCGTATACTTTTGAGCAAGGGATTTGCCCGTCAATGATTTTACAAAAAATACAATTGTCTGCTGTATGATTCATTGATCTCATCCTTTCAAATATCCTTAGCCGTATTTTACCATAATTACATAAGAGAACAAACACGAAAAACAGGAAGCTGACTCAGCTTCCTGTTTTCTGAAGAGGGATTGAAAAAGCATTATCGTAATTTACGTTTCGCAGACACCTCATTTATTTAAGAAATGCACGGTAAATCGGCTAAAGTTTCTGCCGTAGACACCCCATTTTCAAGTGAAATGAATTGCAATCTTTTATAAAAGGAAATTGTTTATTTTTTAAAACAGTATATGCTCTTTCGGAGACACCCCGTTTCTAAAATGAAACAAATGATCTGGTTATGTGTAAATTTCTTTGTCCAACATGGACACCCCATTTCATGATGACTTAACTATGTTGTTGTACTCATCAATTGGTGGTCGCTTTTTCAATGTGTTCCTTCTTCACTAATTATGATGTCCGCTTTCGGGAAAATATATGCTAATAAATTTAAATTTTTTTTTTGAGTACATGGATACTATGTAGTACAGCATAATTTTTGGTAAGATGAATATAGAATGAATACTAATGAAGAAAGTGGTGTCGTATGAGCGAGTTATTGCGTGTAGAAAATGTTACAGGAGGATATACGAAACGACCTGTATTAAAAGATGTTTCGTTCTCTGTTAATAAAGGCGAACTTGTCGGCTTAATCGGTTTAAATGGAGCTGGTAAAAGTACGACGATTAAACATATTATCGGTTTAATGGAACCGAAAAAAGGAACTGTCACAATTAATGGGAAAACAATTCGTGATGATATGACAGCGTACCGTTCTAGCTTTTCATTCATTCCAGAAACGCCGGTATTATATGATGAATTAACGTTAGAAGAGCATTTGAAATTAACAGCGATGGCGTACGGTGTTGATGAAAAACAATATGAAGAACGTGTAGGACAACTATTACATGAATTTCGCATGAAAAATCGTTTAAAATGGTTTCCATCTCATTTCTCAAAAGGGATGAAACAAAAAGTAATGATTATGAGCGCGTTTTTAGTTGAGCCATCTCTTTACATAGTAGACGAACCTTTCGTTGGATTAGATCCGTTAGCAATTCAATCTCTTCTTCAAATGATGGATCAAATGAAAAAGAGTGGAGCCGGTATTTTAATGAGCACACATATTTTAGCGACGGCAGAGCGTTATTGTGATTCGTTCATTATTCTGCATCAAGGTGAAGTAAGAGCGAAGGGAACGTTATCTGAGCTGCAATCACAGTTTAATATGCCAGGTGCAACGTTAGATGATATTTACATCGCGCTAACAAAGGAAGAAGATTATGAATAGCACAGCGTTATGGAAAGAACGATTTCGTCACTTTCTAAAAGAAGTTCGTACATATAGTAAATACGTATTTAATGATCATTTGAAATTTATTTTTGTGTTCATCATCGGTGCGGGAGCGTATTATTACCAGCAATGGTTACAAACGTTAACATCTTCGTTTCCAACTGCGCTCGTAATGGCAGTATTAATTGGACTCGTGTTAACAGCTGGATCCATTCAAACGTTATTAAAAGAAGCGGATCTCGTTTACTTACTGCCAGTTGAAGAAAAGTTAAAACCTTACTTCACCAAGGCATTTCTTTTTACATTTATGATTCAGTTATACATAATCGCAATCGTAGCAGCTGCGCTTGCTCCGTTATACTTCCAACAAATGAAGCAAACAGGTGCTGGCTACATATGGATTGTCCTCGCATTTGTCATTGTAAAAGCGTGGAATTTATTCGTCGCGTGGGAAAAGTCATTTTTAACAGATCAAAATATACAAAGGGCTGATTGGTTTATTCGTTTTATCTTAAACGGTTTATTTGTATATTTCCTTGTAGAACGTACTTCAGTTCTTGTTATTGGCGGAATCGTTCTGCTCATGGTGTTATATCTTGCTATCATGCATCAAATGGTAAAAGGAAAGCCGCTAAACTGGGAGTATTTAATTTCTGAAGAAGGTAAGAAAATGATGCTGCTGTACCGAATTGCGAATATGTTCGTTGATGTACCAGCATTAAAAGAAAGAGTATCTCGCCGAAAATGGCTGGATTTCATTCTGTCGATAATCGGCGAAAAGCGTACATATTTATACTTATATACGAGAACGTTTTTACGATCGGGTAACTATTTCGGCTTATATGTGCGCCTGCTCGCTCTTGGAGGGGTTATTCTTTACTTCATTCCGTTTTTATATGGACGATTTATCGTAAGCCTTATTTTCTTATACTTAATCGGTTATCAGCTATTAACTTTATGGAAGCATCACCGCATGAAGATTTGGCTTGATTTGTATCCGGTCGGGGGAGAAGAGAAGAAGAAAGATTTTCTTACTTTATTAAATGCAATTCTTCTTACTGGCAGCGTTGTATTTACAGTTATATTTGCCCTTGCGACGAAAGATTTCATGATGACGGGAATTTTACTAGTCGTGAGCATAGTATTTAGTATCGGTTTCGTTTATCAATACGGGGCAAAACGTATTGAGCGTTTAAATTGAAGGGAATGAACCTATGATTACATATGAAGAAAAGGTTATAAAAGAGCTGGAGCAGTGGAAAGCTACATTCATGAAAGATTCTTCTATGATGACACGGTTCTCAAAGAAAGTGCAGACGAAAGTACAACAGCTTATTCCGGCGAAAGTGCAAAAAGTATTAACAGAAACGATTCGGATGATGGTACAAACAATTAGCGCCGGATCAAACTTTATAAAGCCGAAATTAAAAGAGACGAACTGGTCATTGCAAAGACGAGACGATGAAGTACGTAAAAAAATGGATGAGTACAAAAAAATAGCAGCGGCAGAAGGAGCAGGGACGGGAGCAGGCGGTATTCTCCTTGGCCTTGCTGACTTTCCGCTTCTACTCGGCATTAAAATTAAATTTTTATTCGATGCAGCAACATTGTACGGATTTGATACGAGCGACAAAGAAGAGCGCCTTTTTATCCTTCACGTTTTCCAACTTGCCTTTTCAAGTGACGACCACCGAAAAGAAATATGGAAAGCCATCGAAACGTGGGATACAGAAGAAGAAAACCATATGGACTGGGAAAAGTTCCAAACAGAGTACCGAGACTATATCGATTTAGCAAAAATGCTTCAGCTCGTACCCATAATCGGTGCCCCAGTCGGCGCGTATGCGAACTATCAATTACTGCAAAGACTTGGGGAAGTAACGATGAATTGTTATCGTATGCGGTTGCTGAATAGGGATTAAAAAGAAAGCATCCTAAATTTGTGATTTAGGATGCTTTTTTGTTTTAATGATTAATACTTCAAAAGAAGGTATAATTCAGATTGTCTTTTCAGTGTTTTAGGCTGAAATTAGTAGTAGAGATAGAACCGATATTATAATCATCCTTATAATCAATTGAAGTAGTAAATTTCTTATTTGTATCATCTTTGATATGACCAGTTATAAAAATAGTTTCGATATCATTAGAAGGAAATCGATGATTCGTAATAGTCACTTCTAAATTCTCTTTTTCTTTGAAATACTGAATGGTTTCTTCTGTTGCTTTATTAACAATTTGTTGTTCCTCATTCTTTTGATCTATAGTACAACCTCCTAAAAGGATAAGTGTAAAAATAAAGAATAATCTTATAGCATATTTTTTTCACGAATAATCACTCCGTTAATAGTGCGTTATATTCCTCTTAACTAAATTGTATATCCACAGAATATGGTGTGACTGGGTATAAAAAAACGGGACTCTAAAGTAAAAAGGTTATTAGTTTTTAAGCTCTAAATTTTTGGTGGTTGAAATAGCGCCGATATGATAATGATTTGCGTATCCAACTGAAGCAGTAAATTCTTTCGTTTTATCATTAGTCACATAGCCTGATATAGAGATAGTTTGAAAGTCTTTTGGTCCAAATTCATGATCAGTAATTGATACATCTAAGCCCTCTGTCTTTTTGAAATATTGAATGGTTTCTTCTTTTGCTTTATTAATGATTTCTTCCTCGGTATTATTTTCATTATTACAGCCTCCTAAGGTAGTAATAATGAAAACTAAATAAAAAAACAATCTTTTATGCAACATAATTCTCCTCCAATCATTGGTTCCTAAGTTAGGGATATATCAAATGTTGTAGAAGAGAAACTTTAAAATGTTTTAATAGGTTCAAATCAATCTAGGTTTTTAAGAATTATTTGAGGGGCTCCTTTTGAAAATAAAAATAGACACCTTATTGTTAGGTGCCCAAAAGTTTGATACATTGCTTCTAAATTTTTAACGTTAGAAGTTGAGCTTATTGAATATTGATCTCATCCTTTATATACATATGAAATAATTGGAATTAATATAAAGGGCCAACAAAAATATACTTTATTTTCATATTAATTTCAGTCATCATAACTAATACTTTTAACCTTATTTTTATAATTTATATCTGCAGTTATTTTACGGTTTGGATTATTTGTTACATGACCTGATACAAAAATCACCCAAAAATCTGAGGGGGCGAATTCCACTCTTGTCACTGTGACACCTAGCTTTTTATCTTCTTTAAAATGTTGGATTGCGATCTTTTTTGCTTTTTCTTTTAATGCTATTTCCTCATTTTTTATCCATATTGTATTATTTTTTTAGAGAAAAATTCGTTGAAACAGAACCAACATTATAATTATTATTGTAATCTATTGTAGCAGTGAATTCCTTGCTTTCATCATCTTTGATATGACCAGTTATGAAGACTGATTCTAGATCATTAGAAGGGAACCTGTAATCAGTAATAGTTACATCTAAATTTTGTTTCTCTTTAAAGTAATTAATTGTTTTTTCTGTTGCTTTATCTACTATTTGTTTTTCTTTATTATTTTCCTGCATATTACATCCCCCAATTATTGTACTTACAAAGATAAAAAAGACAAAAAAGGTAAATTTTCGGATTTTAATTCTCATGTTTACCCTCCGTTAATGTTGTTCTATAATTTAGAATATACTAAATATCCCGAGGAGGGAATATTTTGGATAGCAAAAATACACAAGAAGTGTTAGATTTAAGCTTTTATCGAATGGCTAAAGATGCGTATAAATCAGATAAAGAGTTAAGAAATGAAATTACAGTGAATAATGCGAATGATGATACTTTACAAACATGGAAGGTCCGTGAAACATTCCACGACAAACAAACCGGAATGGATGCAGTAGTCTTTGAACGAGATGCCGATGGGAAAAAGCAAGTTATGGTAGCTTTCCGAGGAACAGAAGGGGATAAAATTATAGAGAAAAACTCTTTAGGCATTTCGATGAAGCCAAGGAAGGTATGAAGGATTTAAAAACAGATACAAGTCATTTTGTTAAGAAAAAATTTATATGCTAAAATATTTTACGTAAAAAAGACACTCTAGTGAGTGTCTAATGATTATTCTTTTAATTTTAGATTTTTAGAGTATGACCTAGAACTTATATTATACTCTCCACCCCCATATTCTACACCTACTCCAAACGTTTTGCTTTTATCTCCTTTAACATGTCCATCTATAAAAACAGTTTGAAAATCATTGGGGGAGAACTCATGTCCTGTAATTACTACATCGAGCTCCTCTCTTTCTTTAAAATATTTAATGGTTACCTCTTCTGCCTGTGCTACTATTTCTTTTTCTTCATTTGTTTTATTATTCATACCGCATCCTCCTAAAAGGATAAGTGTAAGGATAATGAATAATCTTATACCATTTTTTTTCAATTATCATTCCTCCATAAATGTTGCGTTATATTTCTCTTTACTAAATTTTATATCCACAGAACATTGTGTGGTGGGGTATAAAGAAAAGGCACTTTAAAAGAGTGCCTTTTCTTTATTATTTTAAATGTAAATTTTCACTTGTAGAGATAGAACCTATTGTATACTCATCTCCACCGTATTCTATTGTAATATTAAATGTTTTGCTTTCATCATTTTTTATATAGCCGGAGATAAAGATACCTTGTAAATCACTTGGAGCAAATCTATAATCAGTGATTACTACATCTAAGTCTTGTTTTTCTTTGAAGTATTGGATTGTCCTTTCTTCTGCCTTTTCAACTATTTGTTGTTCAGTATTTTTTTGATCTATCGTACATCCTCCTAAAAGGATAAGTGTAAAGATAAAGAATAATCTTATAGCATATTTTTTCACGAATAATCACTCCATGAATGTTGCGTTATATTCCTCTTCAATAAATTTTATATTCACTGAACATTGTGTGGTGAAGTATAAAGAAAAGGCACTCTAAAGTGCCTGGATTATTAGTTTTTAAGCTCTAAATTTTTGGTGGTTGAAATAGCGCCGATATGATAATTATTTGCGTATTCAACTGAAGCAGTAAATTCTTTCGTTTTATCATTAGTCACATAGCCTGATATAGAGATAGTTTGAAAGTCTTTTGGTCCAAATTCATGATCTGTAATTGATACATCTAAGCCCTCTGTTTTTTTGAAATATTGAATGGTTTCTTCTGTTGCTTTATTAATGATTTCTTCATCGGTATTATTTTCATTATTACAGTCTCCTAAGGTAGTAATAATGAAAACTAAATATAAAAACAATCTTTTATGCAACATAATTCTCCTCCAATCATTGGTTCCTAAATTAGGGATATATCAAATGTTGCAGAAGAGAAACTTTAAAATGTTTTAATAGGTTCAAATCAATCTAGGTTTTTAAGAATTATTTGAGGGGCTCCTTTTGAAAATAAAAATAGACACCTTATTGTTAGGTGCCCAAAAGTTTGATACATTGCTTCTAAATTTTTAACGTTAGAAGTTGAGCTTATTGAATATTGATCTTATCCTTTATATACATATGAAATAATTGGAATTAATACAAAGGGCCAACAAAAATATACTTTATTTTCATATTATTTTCAGTCATCATAACTAATACTTTCAACCCTATATTTATCTCTATAATTTATATCTGCAGTTATTTTACGATTTGGATTATTGGTTACATGACCCGATACAAAAATTACTCCAAAATCTGCAGGGCCGAATTCGACTTTTGTCACTGTAACATCTAGTTTTTTATCCTCTTTAAAATGTTGGATTGCGATCTTTGTCGCTTTTTCTTTTAATGCTATTTCTTCATTGTTCTCTTGTTTGTTCATATACATAAACCCTCCAATAAAAAATATAATTATAATTATTATTAATAAAAATCCCTTTTTTTTCAAAAAAATCACCCTCTCCTAATGATAAACTATATAATTAGAATAAACTATTTATTATAGGAGTGAAAGAATGAAAGAAAGTGCAGTTTTAGATCAAACTTATTATGATTTGGCAAAAGGAGCATATAGGAATGATTTAGGTAAAAATTATGAGATAAAGGATTATACAGATCAAAAAAAAGTTTTACAGACATGGAAAGTAGGAGAAACATTCCACGACAAACAAACCGGAATGGACGCAGTAGTCTTTGAACGAGATGTCGATGGGAAGAAGCAAGTTATGGTAGCTTTCCGAGGAACAGAAGGGGATAAAATTATAGAGAAAAACTCTTTAGGCATTCCGATGAAGCCAGGGGAAGGTATGAAGGATTTAAAAACAGATACTAATCATTTTGTATTACGAGAAGGTGTTCATGAACCAGCAGCACCTCCTGTAGCAGGGACTGAGAATGAAGGTTCAAAGAAATATTGGAATGAAGAGAATCAGCGCTGGGAAACACATAATCAATTCGAACAAGCTGAAAGGGTCATGAAACAAGTAACGGATACATACAAGGACAGGGATGATGTAGAGATATATACGACGGGTCATTCGTTAGGGGGAGCTTTAGCGGAGTATGCAGCGGCATCTAATGATAATGTAAGATGTATGTCATGGAATGCGCCGAGTGCAAAACATTTGTTACCGCCTGATTTACAAGAAAGAGCAAATAATGGTGAGTTTAATAATAGAATTGTAAGTGTTGTTCACGGAAATGATTCAATTGGCTATGGACCATTTGGTGCATATGAAAGTCATATAGGCTCTACTTATGCGGTAACCCCACCAATTTCGAAAGAAGAAATGTCAAAGCTATCATTACAGCAAAAGCTTGGGATGGATGTTACTCGATTTTTAAATTCGATAAGTGGCCCTGGTTATCATTATCAAACAGATCAGAACTTCCGGTTTGGAGAGAATGGATCTTTATCAAATAAATACTTGTTAAATGTAGACACGAATGAAAGAGTTTATGATTCACCAGGCGCGTTATTAGGCGGCGGAGAGATTCGTGTAGTGGTAGAGAATTTAGAACAAGCTGTAAGAGATATGAAGCGAAACGCGCAAGAATTTCAAGATAGAGTACCGAGGTTAATTTCTAATATGATGACATTATTAGAAACGGCTGAAAGTAGACGGGTAGAAGCTAAAGTAAATAATATACGTGCACATGTAGAGCATTTAAGTTTTTGGTACATACGAACAGCAACGGAAATTTCAGATTTTATTGAGAAGAAAGCCGAGGATTATAAGAAGACGGATCAACAATATTAAGGGAGAAGATTAAGATGCCGAGAATTTACTTAAATGAAGAAGCATTGAGCCAAGCTTTACAACAATTTGACCATATGATTCAAGATTTAAACCATAATAAAAGAGTGGTAAGTACTGTACATGATTTACTCTTATCAAGCTGGTCTCAACTTGGAGTAGGGAAAAAAGCCATTAGCGATTTAGAATCTTTTAAAAAAGATATTGAAAGAAGAATGGAAGAATTAGAGTCTGATAAAAGAGAGTTAAAGAGTGCGATTGATTTATTAAAAGCGCTAGATCAAAGTTATGATTACATGGGGCCTAAATATTAGATTACAAGAAGCACTCACAACGGTGCTTTTTGTGATTTAACTGGATTAAAGATTATTGTAGTAATTATTAAGGAATATGATCCAGATTCATAATATAGATTGAAAAAGTAATATATAGTTTTGAATCAAACTTGCAAACGATAATTTTTTATTTTACAATTTACTTACCGACCGGTAAGTAAAAATAAGTGAGGTACAGTATGACGAAGAATTTACAAACATCGCAGAACATTGTAGAGGCATCATTTAAACTTATGGCAGAACACGGCATTGAGAAGATGAGTCTTTCCATGATTGCGAAAGAGGTAGGTATTTCAAAACCGGCTATTTACTATCATTTTTCTTCTAAAGAAGCGTTAGTTGATTTTTTATTTGAAGAGATTTTTTCTGATTATCATTTTGCAAATTACTTCGATAAAGAGCAGTATACGAAAGAAAACTTTGCAGAAAAGCTAATCGCAGATGGTTTACATATGCTCTCTGAGTATGAAGGGCAAGAAGGAATACTACGCGTTATCAATGAATTTATCGTAACTGCATCGCGAAATGAAAAGTACCAGAAACGTTTATTTGAAATACAAGAGGATTTCTTACATGGTTTCCACGATTTATTGAAGAAAGGCGCGAGACTGGGCGTTGTGTCACAACATGAAACGGAAGAAAATGCTCATACGCTAGCGCTTGTGATCGATAATATGAGCAACTATATGCTCATGGGATTCCATTTAAAGTATAAAGAAATTTGGATTCGAAATGTGAAAAACGTCATGAAGGAGGAGTAAAGATGAAAATGCAAAAAAACTGGTGGCTCGGTTTTCTTGGATTTATTGGGATTTATAAAATACCAGGTATGATTGAAGCTTTTCAAGCGGATGGAAGTTGGCTAAAGTTAATCGGTTTCATTTGGTTACTTTGGTTCGGATATTTTATTCCGGAGAAGAAAGAAGATTAAATTTCAATTTTCTGTAAAGTTATGTAAAATATAGATTGGGAGTATTCATATATTAGATTACTAGATTTGGAGTGGTTACATGGGTCCATTGAAAAATGAAATTCACCCTGACATGGTCAAGGTGTGGAAAGTTCGTGCTGTAATTCAAGAAGGGATTGGTATACTCGTCATTTTAGCTTACCTTTTCCTCATGATAAAGTTTGATTGGTGGGCGTGGATTTTGTATGTAATGATTGGGCTAACAGTTGTGTTCGCACCATTTTCGTACTTCTTATTCCCGAAACTACGTCAACGTTATTACAGCTACCAACTAAATGAAGAAGAGCTTGAAATTCAGCACGGTCTTTTTGTCGTAAAGCGCGTATTAGTACCGATGATTCGTGTGCAGCACGTAACGATTGAACAAGGACCAATTATGAGAAAATATGGCTTAGCAGAATTACACATTTCAACAGCAGCAACTTCTCATAGCATCCCAGGCTTAACGATGTATGAAGCAGAAATGTTGAAAACGAAAATCGCAGAATTAGCGAAAGTGAGTGATGAGGATGTATAAGAGGCAGCATCCAATCACGATGTTATTAGAATTAAAAATAACAGATTTTATACCACTCATTATTTTCATGTTTAGCTTAAACGGAAAATTCCCGTTTTGGTATTTAATTCCCGCAGCATTTGGTTTACTCACCGTTTTTTCAGCATTTGAAAAATGGTATTACACAACATATTGGGTTGAAAATAACGTATTACATGTGAAAAAAGGTCTCTTCGTGAAAAAGGAGAGCTACTTAAATAAAGAACGTGTTCAAACGATTAATACAAGTTCTAACGTGCTCTATCAAATGCTCGGTTTAAAGAAAATTCAAATCGAAACAGCTGGTGGGGGCGATGAAGCAGAAGTTAGCTTAGCTGGTATTACGGCAGAAGAAGCGGCGGAGCTTATTACTTTGCTAAATGAGCCAACTCCAGAAGTGAAAGCAGAAGGAATGTTAGACGAAGCAACAGAAAATGTAGTAGAAAAAGAAATTGTTACAGAAGAAAAACAAGCGACAGAATATAAATTAACTTGGAAAGAGATTTTATTAGCATCTGTTACATCTGGTCAATTTGGACTATTATTCTCTTTAATCTTTTTCGTCTATCACCAAGTAGATGAGTACATTCCGAAATGGATAGAGAATGGCGTAAAGTCGTATGTAATGGAACATGATATATATGGCTGGATTTTCATGGTAGCCATGTTACTCGTTCTTTCTTGGATTATATCTACAATCGGTTACGCGTTAAAACATGGCGATTTCACAGTGAATCGAAGAAATGACGAAGTCCGCATTTCGCAAGGATTAATTGAGAAAAAAGAGCTCGTACTAAAATTGCATCGTATTCAAGGTATTACGATAAAAGAAAGTATTTTACGCCAACCATTCGGTTATTGTGCTGTGCAAGTAGAAGTCATTCAAAGTAAAGGAATGGGTGACGAAAAAGAAAAGGTTACACTGCACCCAATCATTCGAAAAGATCGAGTACAACAGTTACTCGCCCATTTACAATTACCATACGAACTGAATGCAAACATTATTGCATTACCAAAAGCAGCATTACGCCGCTATCTCATTGATAGTTTCATTTTCTTCGCAATGCTAGCAATCCCGCTTCTTGTAATAAGTATATACTCTGAAAAGCACTTCATCATGTGGGCATTAATTCCGCTCGCAATCCTTATCTTTACACTTGGATACGCAACATTTAAAACAAATGGTTACAGTGTTAACGGAGAACAAATTACACTTGTCTATCGTAGCGTCGGAAAATATACAGGACTTATTAGAAGAAGACATGTCCAATCAATGGAGAAGACACAATCATATTTCCAGCGCCGTGCGGATTTATGTACGTATAAGTTTTCGAGTGCATCATCTAGTTATAAAATAGAGCATACGAGAGTAGAAGATGCGGAGAGAATGCAGAATTGGTATAAGAAGAAGTTAAGTGAGAAATAACTTGAGAAAGCTTGCCTATTATGAAGGGCAAGCTTTTTTGTTATAGGGAAAAGAGTCGTTTAATCCATATATTAGTACAACTACAGCACACATGTATCAATACGTATGCAAAAAGGAGTATGCTTCTGTTTTAGGAAAATATGTGGAATTTTTGATATAAATGGTATACTAAAATACAAATAGTATTAGGAGGTTATATATGATAAGTCAGTTGAAAAGAGAAGCACTTGATGCATTAAAAGGAAGATGGGGATTAGCGGTAGGGCAACTTTATTAATTGGAATCCTTATTGGAGCTGTTGAAATGCTAACAACAGGTATTTTCTCGATATTTTGGGGTTGGGAAGAGGCAAGTGATTCACTTACAGTAAGTATTATAGTAATGCTTGTTATTGGTCCATTAACAATAGGTGCCTATTATCTTGTTTTAAATGCAATTCGTGGGACTGATGCTCGCATTGGTCATATATTTAGATGGTTTAGCGATGGAAGTAAGTTGATGAAGTCGTTTTTAACATATTTACTAATGTATGTATACTTGACTCTATGGACATTACTTCTTATTATTCCAGGTATTATTAAATCATTTTCTTATTCTATGACATATTTTATTTTGAATGATCATCCAGAATATACAGCGAATCAAGCGATTACTGAGAGTCGTCATATGATGAATGGACATAAAATGGATTACTTTTTACTATGCTTAAGTTTCTTAGGCTGGTTCATATTAAGTATTCTTACTATAGGAATCGGTTTCTTATGGTTAGCACCGTATTTCTACGCGACATCAGCCGCATTTTATGAAGAGATTTCAAAAGAATATTATAAAAAAGAAGGCACTACTTTCTAATAACCACCTATCCCCTAAAGAATATAGGGCACAGATAGTTTAGATGTTCTGTTTAGGGGGGATTTCAGGATAAGGTATAGGTTTTTATATAAAAATTATGCCCTCTATGTTTTAGCATAGAGGGCTATTTTTTTGTGAAAGTAATGAATAATATATGTGAAACAAAAAAAGTGAGGTGAATGAGAGTGAGCAAATTTTTAATACCGTATTCGTTTTCTATATTAAGTTTCTTTATTTCAGTAACGGCACTTGATTTATATGATAGGATGGGAAACAATAGTGACCTGGTTTCGCCGAACATAATCGGTAAGATAATTCAATCTACTGCGCAAATGGGAGTCCTTACATTATATTTCGGAGTACCTATCATTTTAGGTGGCTGTCTACTTGGTGAGCTATTGTTTAGAGGTATCATTTTATGATTTAAACTAAGCTATATTCTATCTTTATTATTATATTTACTTTTAGCTTTTAGTATTGTTTCTGTAACGATTGGAATTCCAACTACATATGAGTATTCTAATACTACTTTCATGGTAATAACTATGATTTGCGCTGTTACATTCTTTATGGGCCGGAATATATGGGAGAAAAAAGAAATGAATAATGGAGTAACAGAATGAAATATACATGTCCGTGCTGCGGGTATAGAACAATAGAAGAAGAACCACCAGGTACATATGAAATTTGTAATATATGTTACTGGGAAGATGATGAGGTACAGTTTAACGATCCTGACTTTGAAGGCGGGGCAAATGAAGTCTCGTTAAGACAAGCACAGAAAAACTTCATTGCATTTGGTGCTTGCGAGGAATGTTTTGTGAAATCAGTTAGAAAGCCGACTAGCGAAGATGTGAAGGATACTAGTTGGAAGCAAATTAGTTAAATAGATTTAAATAAAAATGTTATTACTCGATGTAACAAGAGTAATAACATTTTTTTATGTAATGATGAAAGAATTAACGGCGTCTTATAAGGTAAAATAATAAAGATGATAACGTAATAGGTAGGCCTGTTTCCAAAAAGGCTTCTAAATTAAAGGATAGAAAATATCGGTCGTTAAACAACATAAAGAAGAAATGATTGTAGGAAATACCTAACACTATAAATAAAGGAATACCGATTTTTAATTCGTGACTTCCTTTTATTTTTCTATAACAAAATTCGCCTATTAAACAACCGATAAGAACAGGAATACTTCCAAGAATTGAAAGCATAATAATAGATACCCAAATCGGCCCCCATGAATCCGCATAATTTGGAACGCTTGTATACTGTAAAACATTCACAATGATAGAAAAAAACAATAAGCATATTAAATAACTAATAGAAAATTTTTTCAATGGAATCATCCTTATAAAATTTCACTTTATTTTTATGAAAATATAAACCTCTTTAAATTATAGATTAGATGTATAAGGATAATCAATTTTTATACATTTCGTGTTTATGGATATATTTTCAATAAATACAAAAGTATAGATGTATAGTCAGCTTTGTGTGTTTAATGTTATCATATTGAATGATATGGAAATTTTTAATAGAATAAGTAACTAAAAATTCAAAGGTAATGAAGCTTTTGTTGTATAAAGAAAATACTTAGTAGTAATCAACAATATTAAAAATAAGATTCGTATTTATATAAATTTAGTAGAAATGGGGTTTTAAAAAGGAATGAGTATAAGCATAACGCGGCAAAAGATTTTGGCGGCCGCTTCTCAAATTGTGCAATGTAAAGGGGTTGCTAAATTAACCTTAGAAGCAGTGGCAAAAGAGGCGGGTGTAAGTAAAGGTGGATTATTGTATCACTTTTCAAATAAAGAAGCTTTAATAGAAGGTATGATAGTCAGAGGGGTAGAGGATTATGAGGGAGCCATTTACAATAAAGTAGCGGAAGACGCAGAGAAGAAAGGGAGATGGGTTCGCTCTTTTGTAGAGGAAAGATTAAATAATGAGAGAAGAACAGAAGAGTTATCTAGTAGTATGATGGCAGCATTCATGTTAAAACCTGAATTACTTGAGCCATTACAACAATCATTTCAGCAACTGCAAAAGAATATAGAAAATGATGAGATAGATTCAGTTTGTGCAACAATTATTAGATTAGCAGCAGATGGATTATGGTATTCGGAATATTTAGGGGTTGGAAGACTAAGCCCCGAGTTAAGAGAAAAAGTGATTCAAGCTCTTATTGGAAATTCATATAAATAGAATATATGAACTATATAATGTGAAAATAATTCACCGTTGCTTCTTTAATGTAGTGGTGAATTGTTTTTTTTATTAGAAAAATAGAACAATTTTATAGAGTATTGAATTATAACCGTCCAGACGGTATAGTAATATTTGGTTTAAGAGGAAAATGAAACAAAAAAAGAATAAAAGATATTTTTAGCACACTATTCGAAAGGATAGGCCGCAAAGCTTAGAGTCTACGGTAATACATATTGGTTACTAAGATCGTCTGGTTGCACATTTTTGATGCAACCGGACGGTCTTTTTTTGTTATATAAATATAAAAAATAGGAGGGAACTATGCAAATGAAAAGTACTAAAAGGCATATTTCAATGGTTTCATTAGTTTTTCTAGTATTATTTTCAGTGCTGAATGTGTGGGCTCCAGTTATTCAAGCTGCTGTGATGAAAAGTCCAGTGGACGAAATTAATATTTCCCGTACTGATGGCACGACATCTGAACCGTATCAAGCCTCAGATGGTATGAAAGTAGAAGTGAAGTGGTCAGCTAAAGAAAAAATAAAAAGTGGAGATCAATTCACAATTGATATGCCAAAAGAGTTTCGAAAAGACCTTATGAATATGAATTTTCCTTTAAAAGATGCTGAAGGAAAAACAGTTGGTACATGTGAGATGAAAAAGGGTCTATTAACGTGTACTATGGGTGATTACGTAGAAGGAAAGAATAACATTAAAGGTTCTTTATTCGTAGAATTCTACTTTGGTTTAGAAGCATATGATGGTGTTAAAGAAATTCCATTAGAATTTAACGTTGATGGTCAAATCGTTAATAAAGAAGTAAATGTAAGTAATACGACAGAGAGACCGAAGCCACAGCCCAATACAGATAATCTATTGAAATGGGGTTCTTATAATCAAGAAGATCCTTCGATTGCTGATTGGCTTGTATATGTAAATGCAACTGGAACAGAAATGCAAGATCTTAAATTAACAGATACATTAGGACCTGGGCATGAGTTAATTACAGACAGCGTAGTATTAGAAGAGGCTGTATTTGAAGATGGTTATGCACCAACAAATATTAAGCCAGCAGATTTATCTAACATTAAAATAAATGCAACGAAGACTGGATTTACAATTGAGTTTCCAGACAGTTCAAAAGGCTATATTTTAAGATATAAAACAAAGGTTACAAATCCTGCTGCGAAGCCTCATAAAAATACTGTGAAATTAGAAGGTAAAAATATTAAAACTGAAGAAAAAGTAGGACAAGTATTTGTAAGTGGTGGGGGAGGATCCGGTTCAGGTGACAATAATCCACCTAGCATTGAAAAAAATATAGTTGATGAGAATGGCAAGCTTGTAGAGAATGAGCAGTTAACACAAATGGATCAAGTTATTCAATACCAAGTTGGTACACATATACCGAACGATCCTCCTAAATACAATTCTATGGTAATTAGTGATGATTTAGAAGATGTTTTAGAAGTATTAGAGGCAAAAGTGTATGATCAAAATGGCCAAGATATTACTTCTAAAGGAACGTTAAATATAGATAAACAAAGAAGTGAAGTAACATTTACGTTTGGTGAGAGTTTTGACTATAAGTCATATGAAGACCAGATAATTAATCTCAGTATCAAGGCGAAAATCAAAAATAATGCAGACTTATCTTCTTACGTAGATAAGAAGATTCCTAATAAAGCGGAATTACATTTTGATGATAAAACTTTAACATCAAAAGAAGTAACTATTACGCCGCCTGAAGCTCCAAAAGATGGTACAGTATCGCTTCATAAAATAGATTCTGAGAATCCGAACAAAGGGTTAAAAGCTGCCGAATTTGAAGTCCGAAATAGTGCAAATGAAGTTGTTGCAAAACTGAAAACGGACGAAAAAGGTTTTTCAGTACCTCAAACTTTAGCTCCTGGGACGTATAAAGTATATGAAACAGTAGCACCAGAAGGATATCAAAAATTAACAAGTCCAGTAGAGGTTACACTCCAAGCTGGAGAAACAAAAACAATTGAAATTAAAAATACTATGCAAAAGGGTCAAATTGAAGTAAAGAAAATTAATTCGGAAAATGGTGAGAAACCATTAGCAAATGCAGAGTTTGATATAGTAAAAGACGGTGTAGTAGTCGAACATATTGTTACAGATAAAGATGGTAAGGCAATCTCTAAACCGTTAGCACCAGGAAAATATATTTTAAAAGAAATAAAAGCACCTGAAGGCTACCAATTAAAAGAAACAGAGTTCGAAGTAAATGTAACAGGGGACGGCATATTCCCAATACAAGTGGAAAATGCAATGGTAGACAAAGGTAATATAGAAATTACAAAAGTGGACAAAGAAAACGGGGCAGTATTAGCCGGTGTCGAATTTGAAGTCCAAGATGAGAAAGATGGCGTAGTAAGAAAAGTAGTAACAGATAAAGAAGGAAAAGCAAACGTTTCAGATCTATCAGTAGGAAAGTACAAATTAGTAGAGACGAAAAGCTTACCAGGTTACAAAAATCTAGCAGAACCAGTACTATTTGAAATTACAAAAGGTATGACAAAAGCTTTAGTAATAAAAGTAGAAAATGAACAGTTAGACAAAGGCTCAGTAGAAATTACAAAAATAGATAAAGATAGTCAAAAAGTATTAGAAGGCGTAGTCTTCGAAGTGCAAGATGAGCAAGGAAAAGTAGTAACAGAAGTAAAAACAGATAAAGATGGTAAAGCAAAAATCTCAGATTTATCAGTAGGAAAGTACAAATTAGTAGAGACGAAAAGTTTACCTGGCTACAAAAAGCTAACAGAACCAGTATCATTCGAAATTACAAAAGGTATGACAACAGTCCTATCATTGAAAGTAGAAAATGAACAGTTAGATAAAGGTTCAGTAGAAATTACAAAAGTAGATAAAGACAACAAAAAAGCATTAAAAGGCGTAGTCTTTGAAGTGCAAGATGAAGCTGGAACAGTAGTAAAGGAAGTAAAAACAGATAAAGATGGTAAAGCAAAAATCTCAGATCTATCAGTAGGAAAGTACAAATTAGTAGAGAAAGAAAGTTTACCAGGCTATAAGAAACTAACAGATCCAGTATTATTTGAAATCAAAAAAGGCATGACTGAAGTTCTATCATTAAAAATAGAAAATGAAATGGTAGATACGGGAAATGTAGAGATAACAAAGATAGATAAAGATAATAAAGCACCGTTAGCGGGAGTAACATTCATCGTCCAAGATGAAAAGGGTAATGAAGTTACAAAAGTAACGACAGATAAAGATGGAAAAGCAAATGTTTCAGATTTACCTGTAGGAAAGTATGAATTAGTAGAGGTAGAAAGTTTACCTGGTTATAAAAAGCTAGAAAAACCAGTATCATTTGAAATCAAAAAAGGCATGACCGAGGTTCTATCATTAAAAGTAGAAAATGAAATGGTGGATACAGGGAATGTAGAGATAACAAAAATAGATAAAGATAGTAAAGCTCCATTAGAAAATGTTGTATTTGAAGTACGTGATTCAAAAGGAAAAGTAGTTGCGAAAGTAACGACGGATAAAGAAGGAAAAGCAAACGTTTCAGATTTACCTATTGGGAAGTATGAGTTGGTGGAAGTAGAAACACCGGCAGGATACAAACCACTAGAAAAGCCAGTTTCATTCGAAATTGAAAAGGGTAGAGTAACAGCGCTAAAGCTAACAGTAGAAAATGAATTAGTGGATACAGGAAATGTAGAAATTACAAAAGTAGATAAAGAAAATAAAGATGCTTTAGCTGATGCAGTATTTGAGATTCAAGATGCAGCAGGACAAGTAGTCGCTAAAATAACGACAGATAAAAAAGGACAAGCACAAGTTACTAATTTATCAGTCGGCACATACAAGTTAGTAGAAGTAAAGGCACCAAAAGGGTATAAACAATTAGTAGATCCGATTACTTTCCAAATTGAAAAAGGCATGACAAAATCTCTTGCTTTAACAGTAGAAAACGAAATGTTAGACAAGGGAAATGTGGAAGTAACAAAAGTAGATAAAGATAGTCAAAAAGTATTAGAAGGCGTAATCTTCGAAGTTCAAGACGACAAAGGCAAAGTAGTAACAGAAGTAACGACAGATAAAGATGGAAAAGCAAACGTTTCAGATCTATCAGTAGGAAAATACAAATTAGTAGAGACGAAGAGCTTACCAGGTTACAAAAAATTAATAGAACCAGTATCATTCGAAATCAAAAAAGGTATGACGAAAGTTTTATCATTGAAAGTAGAGAACGAACAGTTAGATAAAGGTTCAGTAGAGATTACAAAAGTGGACAAAGAAAGTGGCGCAGTATTAGCGGGCGTAACATTCGAAGTGCAAGATGAAAAAGATAAAGTAGTAACAAAAGTAACGACAGATAAAGAAGGAAAAGCAAACGTTTCCGATTTATCAGTAGGGAAATATAAGCTAGTAGAGGTAGAAAGCTTACCAGGATATAAAAAATTAGCAAAACCAGTATCGTTTGAAATTAAAAAAGGCATGACAGAAGTCTTATCACTAAAAGTAGAGAATGAACAGTTAGATAAAGGTTCATTAGAAATTACAAAAGTGGACAAAGACAGCCAGAAGGCATTAGAAGGCGTAACATTCGAAGTGCAAGATGAAAAAGGCAAAGTAGTAACGAAAGTAACAACAGATAAAGAAGGAAAAGTAAAAATTTCAGATCTATCTGTAGGAAGTTACAAACTAGTAGAAGTAGAGAATGAACAGTTAGACAAAGGTTCAGTAGAAATCACAAAAGTAGATAAAGATAGTCAAAAAGTATTAGAAGGCGTAGTCTTCGAAGTACAAGATGAGCAAGGCAAAGTAGTAACGGAAGTAAAAACAGATAAAAATGGTAAAGCAAAAATCTCAGACTTATCTGTAGGAAAGTACAAATTAGTAGAGAAAGAAAGCTTACCAGGTTACAAAAAATTAACAGAACCAGTATCGTTTGAAATCAAAAAAGGAATGACAGAAGTTCTATCATTAAAAATAGAAAATGAAATGGTAGATACGGGAAATGTAGAAATTACAAAAATAGATAAAGATAATAAGGCACCGTTAGCAGGTGTAGTCTTTGAAGTTCAAGACGACAAAGGCAAGGTAGTAACGAAAGTAACGACAGATAAAGCTGGAAAAGCAACAGTTTCAGATTTATCAGTAGGAAAGTACAAGCTAGTAGAAGTAGATAGTTTACCAGGCTACAAAAAATTAGAAAAGCCTGTACCATTTGAAATTAAAAAAGGTATGACAAAATCTTTAACGTTCACTGTAGAAAATGAAATGGTAGATACGGGGAATGTAGAAATCACAAAAATAGATAAAGACAGTAAAGCTCGATTAGAAAATGTTGTATTTGAAGTACGTGACTCAAAAGGAAAAGTAGTTGCAAAAGTAACAACGGATAAAGAAGGAAAAGCAAACGTTTCAGATTTATCTATTGGAAAGTATGAGTTAGTAGAAGTAGAAACACCGGCAGGATACAAGCCACTAGAAAAGCCAGTTTCATTCGAAATTGAAAAAGGTAGAGTTACAGCATTACAATTGACTGTAGAAAATGAATTAGTGGATACAGGAAATATAGAAATTACAAAAGTAGATAAAGAAAATAAAGATGCTTTAGCTGATGCAGTCTTTGAAATTCAAGATGCAGCAGGACAAGTAGTCGCTAAAATAACGACAGATAAAAAAGGACAAGCACAAGTTACTAATTTATCAGTTGGCACATACAAGTTAGTAGAAGTAAAAGCACCAAAAGGATATAAGCAATTGGTAGATCCGATTACTTTCCAAATTGAAAAAGGCATGACAAAATCTCTTGCTTTAACAGTAGAAAATGAAATGTTAGACAAGGGAAATGTAGAAGTAACAAAAGTAGATAAAGATAGCCAAAAAGTATTAGAAGGCGTAGTCTTCGAAGTACAAGATGAGCAAGGCAAAGTAGTAACAGAAGTAACGACAGATAAAGAAGGAAAAGCAAACGTTTCAGATCTATCAGTAGGAAAATACAAATTAGTAGAGACGAAGAGCTTACCAGGTTATAAGAAGTTAACGGAACCAGTATCATTCGAAATTAAAAAAGGTATGACAAAAGTCTTATCATTGAAAGTAGAGAATGAAAAGTTAGACAAAGGTTCAGTGGAGATTACAAAAATGGCCGCTGAAAGCAAGGAAGTCTTATCAGGAGCTGTGTTTGAAGTTCATGATGACAAGGGAAAAGTGGTAGTGAAAGTAACAACAGATAAAGATGGAAAGGCAAAAATCGCAGATCTATCTGTAGGTAACTACACACTAGTAGAAGTAGAAGCACCAAAAGGATATGAAAAATTAACTAATCCAATTCCATTTGAAATTACAAATGGAATGATAAATGCAGTTCAATTAGAAGTATTAAACAAATTGAATCATTTAGCACCACCAGGTCCAGAAACACCAGATCCAGAGATACCTGGAACACCGAATCCAGAAAAGCCTGGAACACCAGATCCAGAGATACCTGGAACACCGAATCCAGAAAAGCCTGAAAAAGAATTACCGAAGACAGGGCAGAAAATGCCTGTGGAACCATATATGGGAGCACTTCTTGTAATGATGAGTTTTGGGTTACTCGTATTAGGTAGAAAACAGCAGAGATAATAAAGGTGAAAAGGTATCCTCAAAGTATTTGAGGATACCTTTTTTAGCATAAAAAAAGCATCTAGCAAAAGAACTAGATGCAAATAAAAACACATGGGAAGACAAAATTCTTCCCGTTTCCCGTATGTAATTATATCAAAAAAATTATAAAAAACTAGCTATATTTAAAATATAATTTTAAAAAAAGTTATATACATAAATAATTGCAATACTCGCAGTTTTATCTTCCTGAAAAAGTTATTTCTTTAGTTCCGAATATTAAGACTAATGTTGATAAATCTTCAGATAATTAGAAATAATGTCCAAAAGGATATATAATATGGCTTAAGAAATAGTTTTAATGGATTACATATATTTCATTTGGTGTATTAATTGAATATCATAATTTTTAATTTTATTAAGCAAGAATCTCGGTTACTTATTGCATTTCTAACATAGGGTGAGAAAGAAAAATACAATAGTGTGGAGGTTTTTATAATGACGTTTGTTCTTAGTAAAATGAGTGGCTTTAGCATAGAAGAAAAGGTACATGAATTTGAATCTAAAGGGTTTCTTGAAATCTCAAATGAAATCTTTTTACAAGAGGAAGAGAATCATCGCTTATTAACACAAGCACAGTTAGATTATTATAATTTGGAAGATGATGCGTACGGTGAATGCCGTGCTAGATCTTATTCAAGGTATATAAAGTATGTTGATTCACCAGATTATATTTTAGATAATAGTAATGATTACTTCCAATCTAAAGAATATAACTATGATGATGGCGGGAAAGTTAGACAGTTTAATAGCATAAATGATAGCTTTTTATGTAATCCTTTAATTCAAAATATGGTGCGTTTCGATACTGAATTTGCATTTAAAACAAATATAATAGATACAAGTAAAGACTTAATTATAGGTTTACATCAAGTAAGATATAAAGCTACTAAAGAAAGACCATCTTTTAGTTCACCTATTTGGTTACATAAAGATGATGAACCAGTAGTGTTTTTACACCTTATGAATTTAAGTAATACAGCTATTGGTGGAGATAATTTAATAGTTAATTCTCCTCGGGAAATTAATCAGTTTATAAGTTTGAAGGAGCCGTTAGAAACTTTAGTATTTGGACAAAAGGTCTTCCATGCCGTAACGCCACTTGGAACAGAATGTAGTACGGAGGCTTTTCGTGATATTTTATTAGTAACATTTTCTTATAAGGAGACAAAATGAGAGAGAATAAAATAATTATGATTTCTGGAGCCAATAGCGGTATAGGTCATGCTTGTATAAAATACTTTTTAGAAAAATCATTTCATGTAATAGCTCTTGATATTAATAATAATAACTTAATAGATTATATGAAAACAGATATGCCTTTGAAAGTAGTGCAAATTGATTTAAGTAATAGCGAAGCGATTCATAATCTTTTTACTCAATTAGATTTAGAAAAGCTTTCTCCTGATATATTAATAAATGCAGCTGGTATTCGAGAGATAACACCTGTTTTACATTTATCCGATGATATGTTTAAAAAAGTAATTGATGTAAATTTAGTAGCCCCATTTATCCTTTCTAGGGAAGTAGCTAAGCGATGGTGTGAATCGAAAATAAAAGGTTGTATTGTGAATATAGCATCGGTTTCTGGATTAATGGCTGAACCAGAGCGAGCTGCTTATGTGGCATCAAAGCATGCCTTAATCGGATTGACTAAACAGATGGCTATGGAATTTGGGAAGCAAAATATAAGAGTAAATAGCATTTCTCCCGGTGTTATTAGAACTGAACTTACAGAAGAATACTTTAGTAATAAAGCCTTGATGTCTATGATAAAAAGTAATCAATCTTTAGATACTTGGGGATTGCCGCAGGATATTGTTTCATGTATTGAGTACTTGATTTCTGATCAGGCCCGCTTTATTACTGGTTCTAATTTTGTAATTGATGGTGGTTGGACTGCAGGGAAAAATTTGTAATTGAGTGTTTTTGAGGAAAAGCACCTGTCCTTTTTTAGGCTGGTGTTTTTCTCACTATAAACCGAGTTTTTATTGGAGGGGGATTAATTTGCTTCAAAAAAGTTTTAAGCAAGAGAAAACGGTACCGGCCTTAAAGATGATAGCATCAATGGTTATCTTTGGATCAGTTGGATTTTTTTCTGTTCAAACAAACTTACCTTCGTTTGAATTAGTGTTTGTAAGGTGTATTTTTGCGACAATATTTTTAAGTGTATGTTGGTTGCTTACAGGGCAATATAAACAAGATAAATGGGAACGAAAAGAAGTTATTCAAGTTTTAATATGTGGTTTTTTCTTAGTATTTAATTGGGTTTTCTTATTTAAAGCCTTTGAAAATATGTCAGTTACAATTGCTATCTCAGTTTATCATCTTGCACCAGTAATTGTACTGTTAATTGGAAGTATCGTCTTTAAAGAAAAATTAACATTAATATCTATCATTTCAATAATTGTGTGTTTTGTGGGAGCTTTATTAATTGCTGGTATCGATGGAAGCTTCTCTTTCGGTTCATTAATGTCTTCAGGTATGATATGGGGATTTCTTGCAGCACTCTTTTATGCATTTACAACTTTATTTGGTAAAGGGATTAACAAAATGAGTGCGTATGCAATGACATTTTTACAAACATTCTTGGGGATATTTCTTTTAATACCGTTTATAGATTTAGATGCTTTTAGTGGCCTCACTCAAAGTAATTGGACATATATTATAGCTACTGGTTTTATTCACACAGGGATAGTGTATTATCTGTTTTTTGATAGTTTACGCCATTTATCTACAAAAACAATCTCAATATTAGTTTTTTTAGATCCGGCAGTGGCAATATTATTAGATACTGTACTTACTGGATTCCGTCCAACTTTAATGCAAATAACAGGAATTCTTTTTATTTTTATTGGCATGACTTTAACATTAAAAAAATCTAAAGATAAAAAACTGAGCCAAAAAGAAAAGCGAATTGAAAGCGATGCTAGTATATCTCAACAATAATGAAATATATTGTGTATAAAACGATAAACCTTGCATGAATCATGCAGGGTTTATTTGGTTCAATATAATTCATATTTATAATATGTAATTTTAAAAACTGAGGTATGTTTTTTAACATGCTTTTGATTCAACTATTTTTATTTGACTATAAATTTACAAAATTGTATATAAAACCTTATTTTTTGATAATATATAAGTAATAAATTCATAGAATTGGAGTGATGAGATGCAGCCGTTAGAAAGGGAGATTCATTCTAATATGCTGAAAGTGTGGAGGATTCACGCTTTAATTGGGGCGGCAGTTATACTAACAGTCGTAATTACGTATTTCTTTTTTATGATTAACTTTAACTGGTGGGGCTGGTTGTTTGGACTATTAGTAACAGGAGCCATTATATTTATTCCACTTGATTATTTTGTGTTTCCAAATTTACGTCAGCGCTATTATAGTTACAGATTAAATGAAGAAGAGATTGAGATTCAAAAGGGAATGTTCGTTGTAAAACGCGTACTTATTCCGATGATCCGTGTGCAGCACGTAACGATTGAGCAAGGTCCGATTATGAGAAAGTATAATTTAGCAGAATTACACATTTCAACAGCCGCAACGTCTCATAGTATTCCAGGTTTAACGAAAGAAGAAGCAGAACAGCTGAAAAGACAAATTGGAGAACTTGCGAAAGTGAGTGATGAGGATGTATAAGAGGCAACATCCGATCACGATATTGTTAGGTATTAGGGTTGCGAGTTTGTTGCCTTTTATTTTGCTTGTTCTATTTCGCTCAGATGGTGAAGTGGAACCTTGGTATTTATTTCATCTTGTTCTCTTGGCCTTATTATTTATTATGGCTATTTTCTCAGCTATAAAATGGTATTTCAAGGTGTATTGGGTTGAAAATAATATTTTACATATAAAGCATGGTGTGTTTGTTAAGAAAGAAAGCTACTTAAATAAAGAACGTGTGCAAAATGTTAGTACATCTTCTAACATCATTTATCAAATACTTGGACTCACAAAATTAAATATAGAAGTTGCAGGCGGCGGTAGTGAGCCAGAAGTGATGTTAGCTGGTATTAAAGAAGATGAAGCGAAGGGACTAATTGCTTTATTACATAAAGAAAGAAGCGTTGTGGCTGAAGAGGTGCCTGCGGGAGAAGGTAGTAAGACAGTTTATCAGTTAACAGCGAAAGAAATTTTATTCGCATCTATTACATCTGGTAGATTTGGATTAGTGTTTTCTATGTTAGTAATCCTTTACACAGAGTTTAATCAATTTCTACCAGAATGGCTCATCAATAAAGTGGAAGCGTATGTGATGGATAACGGTGTATATGAATTAATCGTTATGGCCGCAATTTTAATGGCAATTTCTTGGGTTATTTCAACAGCGGGCTATGCGTTAAAATATGCAAACTTTAAAATTGAGCGAAACGGAAATGAAATTCGAATCGTACAAGGGTTATTTGATAAGAAAGAGTTTGTGTTAAAATTACACCGCATTCAAGCAATTACTGTGAAAGAAGGAATACTTCGCCAGCCTATCGGGTATTGTTCTGTCGAAGTAGAAGTCATTCAAAGTATAGAATCCGCTGGGAATGAAGTGATGCTACATCCTTTTATGAAGAAAAAAAATGTGCAGCAGTTACTCGCATATTTACAGTTGCCGTATGAAATGGAGGAGGAAATCGTTCATTTACCGAAAGCGGCATTGCGCCGTTACATCATCATGGGCTGGATTACAAGTGCTGTGCTCGCTGTGCCAATTGCCGGTGCAAGTATATATTTTAAACAGTATATTGCATTGTTCACTCTTATCCCGCTATGTATCGCATTTACAATACTCGCATACGCTCGTTATACTAGCGGCGGTTATATGATGAAAGAAAACCAATTAACAATGGTATACAGAGGTCTTGCGAAATATACAGGAATCATGCGTAGAAGACATGTTCAAGCAGTGGGGTACAATCAATCGTATTTTCAAAAGAAAGACGAGTTATGTACAGCTGTCGTATCGGTAGCGGGGTATCGTTATAAAGTGAAGCACATGCGAAAAGAGGACACACTTCGTATATATAATTGGTACAAAGAAAAAGGAAACACCGGTGTGTAATGGTGTTTCCTTTTTGTTATTAAATGGATATCTTTAGTCGAATCGTTGATATATTTCAAGATGTGATAGATATATTCGAAAAATCGTTAATATAATTTCACGTACTGCTAGTGTTGTATTACTTTTTAATTAAACTAATACATCAAAAGTAGTCACAAAAGAAGGACGAGAGAAAATACTCTTTTGCTGTTCCGCATGTGGATGCGTTGGAGCTTGTCCTTCTGCTTGTGTGGGACGTTTTTTATGAGCATTTTCGAATGAACGTGATTCTGTCCAGTCTTTAAAGTTTTGCTCTGTTTCCCACATCGTTAAGATGACATATGTATCGTTACTTAATGGGCGTAAAACACGGATCGCTTGGAATCCTGGTTCGTTTTCAATAAGGCCTGCGCGGTTTTTAAAGCGGTTTTCAAATACTGGGCGACCTTCGTCTGTGACAGAAATGTTGTTACAAACGATATAGCCAGGTTGTCCTTTAAATTCGCCGACAGCATCTAGTACGTCATACTGAAGTGAACCTTCTACAGATTCTTCTGTATTTTCTTTATAAAACATATTTTTTTCATCATTTTTTGCAGTGAAATGTGCTTGTTCTAGAGGTGTTTCGTATGAAATAATCGCCTTCATTTTAATGCCCCCTTAATAGTTTGTTTCTATTATATCAACTCTCTTAAAAAACTTCGAAGATTATATACATAAAGATACTTCTTTTTCAAATAATAAATGTACCATCATTTGGAAAGAAGGACGATGTATGAAGAAAGTAAAGTGGACTTTATTAGGCGGCGTCGCAATGTTCGTAGCAGCGATTGTACTCTATAAACTTATCGTGTTAGCTGGTGGCTATATGATGGATGAAAAGCAGCTCGTTTTCCACTCTTCATCACGTATCGTTGACCAGAAAGGGAAAGAAATTACGAAATTATACGTAGAAAATAGAGACCTCGTACCGATCGAGCAAATTCCGAAGTATGTGCAACAGGCGTTTGTTGCGGTGGAAGATTCTCGTTTTTATGAGCATCAAGGAATTGATTATCCGTCTATATTCCGGGCTCTTTATAAAGATACGTTAGCTGGAGAAAAGGTAGAGGGCGGTAGTACCATTACGCAGCAACTCGCTAAAAATGTCTTTTTAACTCGTGAAAAAACATTTACGCGCAAATTGAAGGAAGTCGCAATTTCTCTTCAATTAGAGCAAAAATATACGAAGCAACAAATTCTTGAAATGTATATGAATCATATTTATTTTGGTCATGGGGCTTACGGTATTCAAGCGGCAGCAAAATTGTATTTTAATAAAAATGTTGAGGATTTAACGGTAGAGGAAGGGGCAATGCTTGCAGGCCTTCCGAATTCACCAAACGGATATTCACCGTACTACTCTGCAGAGAAGAGTAAGGAACGCCGCGATCTCGTGTTGTCACTTATGCATAAACAAGGCTATTTGACTGCCGAAGAAAGCGTTCGCTATCAAGGAAAGACAATTGCTCTTTATAAAAACTTAGATGAGAATGAGCTTGCATATATGCCGTATATTGATATGGTCATAGATGAAGCCGCTCGTTTATATGGATTGTCTCATCAAGAAGTACTTCGCGGAGGATATACGTTTGTCGTACCTATGGATGAAAAGATTCAAAAGGTAGCATATAACCAGTTTCAAGATGTAAGGAATTTCCCTGGGAAAGAAGAGGGGGCGCAAGGTGCATTTTTATTAATGGATAATCGTACGGGAGGGATTAAAGCGGCGATTGGGGGAAGAAAGTACGTCCCGAGAGGATTTAATCGTGTTTTTGCCAAAAGGCAGCCTGGATCTGTTTTAAAACCACTTATCGTTTATGCACCAGCACTAGAAACGAAAAAGTATAATCCGTATTCTTTATTAACAAATGAAAGAAATTCTTTTGAAGGGTATGAACCTCGAAATTATAATCATGAGTATTCAAAAGAAATGACGATGTATGATGCGATTTTAGAGTCGGCAAACGTACCAGCAGTTTCTTTATTAAATGAGTTAGGGGTAGAAGAAGGAAAGCAGTATTTAGAAAAAGGAAATGTCCATATTGCAGATGCTGGTTTAAGTACAGCGCTTGGCGGATTGAAAAATGGCGTTTCAACATTTGATCTTGTAAAAATGTATCGTTCATTTTTAGCAAATGGAAATATTATCGAGCCACACGTTATTGATAAAGTATTAAATAGACACGGTGCAGTCATTGGGGAATCTCCAAAAGTAGAGACGAAAATCTTCTCGAAGCAGACAGCATGGTATATGACGAAAATGTTAGAAGGAGTTGTGAAGGAAGGAACAGCGAGAGTTGGTGTATATAACGGTGCGTTAGCTGGGAAAACAGGTACAACTTCATTGCCAAATGACGATAAGGGAGCAAGAGATATGTGGTTCGTCGGCTATACACCGAACTTAGTAGGCGCTGTTTGGATTGGTTATGACCGCACGGATAAGGAGCATCAGTTGCAAGGAGAAAGTGCATCTGCGACAAAATTATTTAAGAAAATTTTAACGAAGGCTAATGTAGAGCATAAAGAGAAGTTTATGAAGCCTGAAGGTGTGGAAACAATCGGTGCTCCGATTCGGCTGCGAAGAATTGAAGATGTAAAAATGAAACTATCATTTAGCCCTTTCGGTTTATTTAAAGCAAAATTAAGCTGGACGCCACTTCCAGATAACAGAATTATGTACCGAATCTATAGAGTGGAGAATGGAATTCATACGCATGTTAGCACTGTAAACGGTGCTGGAGAATATGAGGAAAAGTTCGTTAACATATTTTCAAAACCGAGCTTTTACGTTGTACCATATAATACACAAACGAATCGTGAAGGAGAAAAGTCGAAAGTAGCTAAACCATAGTTTTTCTCTGTGTTATAATAAGAATGTTGTGAAAATAGTAAGCGTTTTTAAGAGTGTTTGTGTCAATTTAATGAACAACGTACATAATATTATGCATTTTGTTTTTACAAGCTGTATAGTAAAAAAAGATAAATATCGAACGTATTCGAAGCATTGGTAAGGAAGGGAGCAAGGGTCTTGGTAAGAACTATAAATGAGACATTTTTAAAAGCATGTAGGGGGGAACGTACCGATTATGTACCAGCATGGTATATGCGTCAAGCAGGTCGTTCACAGCCGGAATATAGAAAGATTAAAGAAAAGTATTCTTTATTTGAAATTACACACAATCCAGAGTTATGTGCTTACGTTACAAAATTGCCGGTTGATCAATATAACGTAGATGCAGCAATTCTTTATAAAGATATTATGTCACCACTACCTGCAATTGGTGTGGACGTAGAAATTAAATCAGGTATTGGCCCAGTTATCGATAATCCAATCCGTTCTTTACAAGACGTAGAAAAACTAGGGGAAATCAATCCAGAAGATGACGTACCGTACATACTAGATACAATTCGTTTATTAACGACAGAAATGTTAGACGTACCGTTAATCGGTTTTTCAGGAGCTCCATTTACATTAGCGAGCTATATGATTGAAGGCGGTCCATCTCGTAACTACCATAATACGAAAGCGTTCATGTATGCAGAGCCAAAAGCTTGGTTCGCTTTAATGGATAAACTAGCAGATATGGTTATTACATATTTAAAAGCGCAAATTAAAGCAGGAGCAAAAGCAGTTCAAATTTTCGATTCTTGGGTTGGAACAGTAAATGTAGCAGATTATCGCGTATTTATTAAACCAGCAATGGAGCGTATTTTTGCAGAAGTTCGTAAGATGGGTGTACCGATGATTATGCACGGCGTAGGAGCTGCACACTTAGTGAATGAGTGGCACGACTTACCGCTTGATGTAGTCGGCTTAGACTGGCGCTTACCGATTGAAGAAGCACGTGCACGTGGCGTTCATAAGGCGGTACAAGGTAATATGGACCCTTCATTCTTACTTGCACCATGGTCTGTTATTGAAGAACATGTAAAAGGTATTTTAGATCAAGGGATGAAACAGCCGGGTTATATCTTTAACTTAGGTCACGGTGTATTCCCAGAAGTAAATCCGGATACATTAAAACGTTTAACTACATTTATTCATGAATACTCTAAAGGGCAGTTAGCGAAGTAAAGGAGAATTGCTGTATGAAAAAGAAAATTGGTTTGCTTGTAATGGCATACGGAACGCCATATAAAGAAGAAGATATTGAACGTTACTATACACATATTCGTAGAGGAAGAAAGCCAAGTCCTGAAATGCTGGAAGATTTAACAGAGCGTTACCGTGCAATTGGTGGTATTTCTCCTTTAGCTACTATTACATTAGAGCAAGCTAAGAAGTTAGAGAAGCGTTTAAATGAAGTACAAGATGAAGTAGAGTACCATATGTATCTTGGCTTAAAACATATTGAACCGTTTATTGAAGATGCGGTGAAAGATATGCATAACGACGGAATACAAGATGCAATCGCACTTGTTCTTGCACCTCACTATTCTACGTTTAGCGTGAAATCATACGTTGGACGAGCACAAGAAGAAGCTGAGAAACTTGGAAACTTAACAATTCATGGCATTGATAGCTGGTATAAAGAGCCGAAATTCATCCAGTACTGGGTCGATGCAGTGAAGGGTATATATAACGGTATGTCAGATGCAGAGCGTGAAAAAGCAGTATTAATCGTATCTGCACATAGCTTACCAGAGAAAATTATTGCAATGGGCGATCCATATCCAGATCAATTAAATGAAACAGCGGACTATATCGCGCGCGGAGCTGAAGTAGCAAACTATGCAGTAGGCTGGCAAAGTGCAGGAAACACACCAGATCCTTGGATTGGTCCAGATGTACAAGATTTAACGAGAGAACTAAATGAAAAGCACGGTTATACTTCATTCGTATATGCACCAGTTGGATTTGTTGCGGAACATTTAGAAGTTTTATATGACAACGACTTTGAGTGTAAAGTTGTAACGGATGAAATTGGTGCGAAATATTATCGTCCAGAAATGCCAAATGCATCGGACGCATTTATTGATTGTTTAACAGATGTTGTATTAAAGAAAAAAGAATCTGTACTGTAAGAAGAAAGGGGGAGCCTGCTTGAGGAAAAAAGTTGTGATCGTCGGCGGAGGCATCACTGGATTAACAGCAATGTATAACTTACAAAAAAATATTCATGAAAAAAACTTGCCGATTGATACATTACTTATAGAAGCATCGGGTAAACTTGGCGGAAAAATTCAAACCGTTCGAAAAGATGGATTTACAATTGAGCGCGGACCGGATTCTTTCTTAGCACGAAAAGAAAGTGCAGCTAGATTAGTGAAAGAATTAGGTCTCGGCGATGAACTTGTAAATAATCAAGCCGGTCAATCATTTATCCTTGTAAACAATCGGTTACATAAAATGCCGAATGGATCAGTGATGGGAATTCCAACGCAAATTACGCCGTTTCTATTTTCCGGGCTGTTCTCCCCAATTGGTAAACTAAGAGCTGGCTTTGATCTATTAATGCCGAGGTCAAAGCCAGTATCTGACCAATCACTCGGACAATTTTTCAGACATCGTCTTGGAAACGAAGTGGTTGAAAACTTAATAGAACCGTTACTATCGGGTATTTATGCAGGGGATATTGATGAAATGAGCTTAATGTCAACATTCCCGCAAATGTATCAAATTGAGCAGAAACATCGCAGTATTTCACTCGGTATGCGTACGCTCGCTCCGAAAGAAGAGAAAGCTGAACCGAAAAAGGGAATGTTCCAAACAGTGAAAACAGGTTTAGAATCTATCGTAAAATCTCTCGAAGTAAAGATGCATGAAGGTACGATAATAAAGGGAACTCGCATTGAAAAAATTGCAAAACAGGGTGATGGTTATACGATTACTCTTAGTAACGGAAAAGAAATAGAAGCGGACGCCATCGTAGTGGCAACTTCGCATAAAGTATTGCCGTCCATGTTTGCTCAGTACAAGCAGTTTCGTTTCTTCCGTAATATTCCATCCACATCCGTTGCCAATGTCGCACTTGCTTTCCAAAAGTCCGCAATCCAGCGCGATATTAATGGTACAGGATTTGTCGTATCACGAAATAGCGATTACACGATTACAGCATGTACGTGGACGCATAAAAAATGGCCACATACAACGCCAGAAGGAAAAACACTCCTTCGCTGTTACGTTGGACGTGCTGGTGATGAAGCGGTTGTAGAACAAACTGAAGAAGAGCTCGTTCAGCTCGTACTAGAAGATTTAAGAAAGACGATGGATATTACAGAGGATCCAGAGTTTACAATCGTAAGTCGCTGGAAAGAAGCGATGCCTCAATATACAGTAGGCCATAACGAGCGAATGAAAAAGCTCACAACATTTATGGAGAAAGAGTTGCCTGGTATATACTTGGCAGGTAGCTCCTATGCTGGTGCTGGACTTCCAGATTGTATTAATCAAGGTGAGGAAGCTTCAAAGCGTGTATTATCTCATTTGGAGAAAGTAATAGATGCTGAATTAATCGCACAATAAATTATAAGAAACGCCTTCAATCATATTGAAGGCGTTTCGTTTATTATATAAAATACTTATTCGCCAATAAACATATATAAGGTATTTGGCTTTATAACAGCATCTCCTGCATAAATAACCCACTCTGTTAAGTTATCAAAATCTAAATGATAACTATTTCCTTCACTCATATCTTCTATAAAATATGGTTCATTAATGAGTATTCCTTGAATGAAATCTTCCGTAATGTTTTGCATTTCAAACCACATATGTTCACTTTTTCCTTCTTCGTAGGAGACACCAAACTTAGCAAGGAAACGAAAATCTTCATTTGATTGTTCAATGTGAAAAATGTTGCTGAAATACCCGAAAGTATTTTTCGCATTGTAAGCCATACGATCGGTTTCACTATTTGTTTTATAGAACATGAGCCCTGTAGCTTCCTCGTGTTCTTTGAAAAAACTTTCAATATATTCTTCTGAAGTATTAAATTTGAATAAGAGAACGGATGGAGATTGATGGTATTCATCTCGGGCATCCATTCCGCCTAAGAATGTATTTTGTGCATCTATTGGTTGTAGTTTCACTTCTTCATCCTCGATTGAAGATAATTGGTCCATACTCGTTTTATGCCCTATATAAGATAATCCTTTTTCCCACGGAACAGCGACTGTATGTATAGAACCTTGCTGACTATGCGCGATAACGATAGGCTCATTCAGAGGGACTTGTCCATTCTCAACGGAATTATTAGCAAATGTTTGAAAGAGATCACCAATGCCGTAGTAGGAAGAAATGCGATTTGGAATAATTAACTCTATTTCAGTTACGCCTGCTCTTAAAAGACCATGTGTATGAAACCAATATTGCGTAGGCTCACCGTCTTTATCGTCTTCATAAACAGAATGAATAACGTACAAGTCAGGAATGTCAGGTAATAATTCATTTTCAATGTGATATTCAATATAGCTTCTAGATATCACTTTCATTGCTGCACTTGAATCGATTACAAATAACAAATCTGGGGCGAGATTCCATAAAAACTGTAACTGCTGGAAAAAGCAGTCCAGTACATCGCCTACAAATAGCGTACGAGTGAAAATTTCAGTGCCGAAAGCCGCATCTTCAAAATTACGATCTACAATTGTAGAATCTTGTCTATTGTACATTTTATATTCTTCTGGGTCGTTCGCCTCATCAATATGCAGTTCATACGGTATGACTGTTTCACCCATATGTAATTCAACAATAAGGCTTGTCTCATCACTATAAACAATTTTTAACTCATCAACTTTAGTAGCGATAGTTTCTAGTCGTTGTTTTAACTGCTCAATTGTAATTCTAGTTGGTATAACAGCAATCATATCTGAAAAATGACGTTCTAATGTTCCATTCATAGCTGCGCGGTATGTTTCTGTTTGCACTTCCATTCAATCACTCCTATTCAAATGAATCCATTTTACATCCCGATCAAATGTCAATATTTTCTGTTTTCTTTCTCTAACATTATAGAGTGCATTTGTAGAAGGTGTAAAATTATTATTTTGTATTATAGTTTGAAAGCTTGTAAATTAAATAAATCTTTTGTAAAATTTGTCGAAAAATAGTTCTATATAACGAATCATTTGTTATGATAGAAATGCTGAGAAAATATGAAATAGAGAGAGGAAAATGGCTGTGAAGAAATTGTTAAGTGTCTTTTTATCATTCTTGCTATTGCTTTCATTTACTGGAACTTTAGCGCAAGCAGAAGAAACTGCTTCTATGTCAGTAGAAAAAGCAATTCAAGTATTTAAGCAGCAAGGGAAAACGAAGGGGATTGTGGAAGGCTATATTGTCGGATATACGCAAAGTTCTTCTAAATATACGAAGGATCCAGCTAAGTTTGATGATACAAACGTAGCAATTGCAGATTCGCCAAACGAAACGAATCCAGACAAAATCATGCCCGTTCAGTTGCCAAAAGGTGATGTGAGAACGGCAGTGAATGTAAAAGATCACCCTGAAAATATCGGGAAGAAAGTTAGTTTGACTGGGACTCTTGAATTATATTTTAGTAACCCAGGTCTAAAATCAGTAACAGCTTATAAGTTTCAAGGTGAAGGACAAAACCGTGTTAGCGACGTAGTAGCTTCACCGAACGGCGGAGAAGTTGCTAAAGGAACAGCGGTAACATTAACGACGAATACAGAAGGGGCAACAATCTACTATACGTTAGATGGCTCTAATCCTACTAATAAAAGTGTTCGTTATAATGTACAAATTGTAATGAATGAAAATAGTGTAGTGAAAGCAATCGCGGAAAAAGAAGGGCTTACTTCTTCAGCAATTTCGACATTTTCATTTATTATCGTAAATAATGAACAGGTTCGTATTCATGACATTCAAGGAAAATCACATATTTCACCTTACAACGGGAAGAAAGTAAACAATGTGGAAGGCGTTGTCACAGCGCTTGATAAAAACGGCTTTTATATAGAAGATAATCAGCCGGATAATGATCCAGCTACTTCAGAAGGTATTTACGTATATAAAAAAGATGCGAATGTAGCAGTAGGAGATCTTATTCAAGTTGATGGAGTAGTAGAAGAATATGTTGGACCAGGATATGCAGAGCGATTTGAAACAGACTTAACGACGACAGAAATTAAGGCGAGTCGCGTTGCTGTAATCGCAAAAAATCAAACTTTACCAGCACCGATTGTACTTGGAGAAAACGGTGTGAAAATCCCGGACCAGATTATTGATAATGATGCATTTGGTTTATTTGATCCAAATGAAGATGCAATCGACTTCTATGAAAGTATAGAAGGTATGCGTGTTACGATGCCAACACCAAAAATTATTACACCTCAGAAAAACGGGAATTTATATGTAACAGTAAAAAATGGTGGAGATAAAATAGTAACACAATATGGGACACCTCTATTAGATGAAAATCAATTAAACCCAGAGCGTCTTTCTGTAAAAGTACCTCGCGATTATGTAGCAAAAGTAGGAGATACTTTCACTGGAGATATAACAGGGGTAGTAGGATATGATTACGGTTCTTTCCGTATTTCGCCAATAACAGAACTGCCAGCTGTAGTGGATGGTGGATTTAAGCAAGTAGGCGCAAATATTCAGCCACGTCTTGATAAGTTAACGGTTGCTACATATAACATTGAAAACTTCTCAGCGAATAAAAAAGAAACAACAGATGAAAAGGTAAAAGCGTTAGCGTATTCTATTAAATACAACTTAAAAATGCCAGATATTATCGGTGTAGAGGAAATGCAAGATAATAACGGATCAATTAATGACGGTACAACAGATGCGTCATTAAGCGCAAAACGTATCATTGATGCAGTTCTAGAAATTCGTGGACCGAAGTATGAGTATGTAGAAATCGCTCCAAACAATAATCAAGACGGAGGAGCACCAGGAGCGAATATTCGCGTCGGCTTCTTCTATAATCCATCACGCGTGAAATTAGCGACGGTACCAAAGTTACTTGATAAAAATGTTGTTCGTATTGGAGACGAAAATCCATTATTTGAAAGTACACGTAAACCGTTAGCGGCAGAATTTACGTTCCAAGGACAAAACATTGTTGTCGTTGCAAATCACTTAAACTCAAAACTAGGAGATGCAACGCCATTTGGAAAAGTGCAGCCGCTCGTATTAAAAAGTGAAGACAAACGAATTCAGTTAGCACAAGAAGTAAATCATTTCGTGCAAGGAATTCAGAAAAAGAATACGAATGCACCAGTTGTCGTGTTAGGTGATATGAACGATTTCGAGTTCTCTAAACCACTAAAAGCACTAGAGGGAACAATCTTAAAAGATATGTTAAACACAGTGCCGAAAGAGAATCGTTACACTTACATTCACGAAGGAAATGCACAAGTGTTAGATCATATTTTAGTAACAAACAACATCGCATCGCACACAATTGTAGATCCAGTGCACTTAAACTCAAACATAATGAAAGAGCACGGACGTGTAAGCGACCATGACCCAGTACTTGCTCAAATTGATTTGAAGAAAGCTTCTTAAAGAAAGGAACGCTTAGGTGACTAAGCGTTCTTTTTTTTCATTGTTATAGAATAGTATAAAGAGATGATTCCTTTTTTTGTAATCTAATGATAAAATTGGTTGAATATTTAGTTTTTTTGAAGGGGGACATCAATGCAGTTACAAATAAATGGAAAGTTAATGAATCAGCTTGCAATTTTTTTTAGTACGATCGTCATGCTTCAGTTCGTAGCTGATGTAACAGGACTTACAAGCAATCTAGATATTACGTATAACTTAATTAATATAACAGCTTCTTATATAACATTTAGTTTGGCGGTTATTTTTACTTTAATAGGTGCAAGAAGAGAATTAAGTAAATATGCAATTGTTTCATTATGTTTAGTAGTAGCGATTAAAGCGATTTATTTTGTAGCGGTTGTTATTTTATGGGGATTGGCTGGTACACCGTAAGTGAATAGTAAATAAAACCCTAATTTCCAATATAGTAAGGAAATTAGGGTTTTATTATACTTGAAACGCCTTTCTACACCGCTCTCTTCTTTGCAACCTTCTTCTATATTTTTTTCTATCACGTTTTACTCCTTGTATATACATGATTAAGCTAACGAGGAGGAAGAAGGTACATTGTATTGTCAAAATATATGGCGACATGCCATGCAGCGGCTGCCTTGGATCATATAAATGAATAGGTGCTCCGCCTATTGTAGGGAGTACCGTATTTAGCAGGACGTAAGGAATAGAGGTAGTTGCAAATGGAAATAGAAGCGCCATATAGTCCTTTTGGGACCATGCAGATGCAGCAAGTCCTAAAAGAGCCATCAAACCTGCAAATAAAAAATTAATTCCGATATATACAGCAATGTAAGTGATGGGAGAAGTTTCATATAAGTTTGCGAACATCCCGTTATCATTTATAATGCCTGAACCAGCCGTTGGTACTCCGTCTGGAATGGTTAATTTGCAAAATAATAATGATAAGATGAATGGAAATGTATAAAGAAGTCCGCCGCAACAAAATGTAACGATATATTTCGTTACTGAATAAGAAAATAAAGAAATTTCTTTACTGACAAACGGTTTAAAACCATCGGACTTATCCGAGTTATAACTTGTACTAAAGGGAAGACTCGCAATAACTGGCATTAATAATAAATAAACATCCATCTCATTACCACGAAATCCAATCCATTTAATATCCGTCGATATAGGTCCATTCGCAGCGTCTCCTAAATAACGAATTACATAATAATAATGATAAATACAAATAAGAACAAATCCACTGAACATAATAATTAAAGAAACACGATTACAAAAAGCTTGCTTTATATTTAAACGAAGCGCACGCATCATGACTGAAAAAGCCTCCACTATTTTGATAAACTTGTCTATTTTCTATATTACTATTAATTGTAAAGATTTTCTTGTTTTTTTATTTGATTATTTGAAAAAGAGGAATTTTGTTGTTGTGAAGTAAGGTTTAGCTGAAATTAATTTTTCTAAAATATGGTTGACAATTAAGTATTACATTTGTAATCTTAATTGTAGATTACAAATGTAATACTTAGGAGTGAAACATACGATGACAAATCAATTACCTAAAATATCTGAAGCGGAATTAGAAATTATGAAAGTACTTTGGTCGAATTCTCCACAAACAGCGAATGAAATTATAGAAGAACTGGAAGATGCAATGGACTGGAAACCGAAAACAATCCGCACATTAATTAATCGATTAGTACAAAAGGAAGCCGTTTCTTACCATCAAGATAAAGGGCGAATGTATGCTTATTATCCGTTAGTATCACAAGATAATTATTTGCAAGTGGAAACGAAATCTTTACTAAAGCGTTTTTGCGGTGCAGCGTTTAAGCCGTTACTTGTTAATTTTTTAAAAGAGGAAAAATTGTCTTCAGAAGATATTAATGAATTAAAACGCATTTTAGATGAGAAGACAGAGGAGAATAAGAGGAAGGATCGATAAAAATGATAGACACGCTTATAAATGTATATCTTCCTCATTTTTTTGATTGGCTTATAGAAACGTCACTTATGGCCAGCATATTAGTTGGATTTATTTTATGTATAAAAGTTCTATTTAGAAATAAATTAACACCCCGGTGGCAATATATGTTGTGGATCGTATTAATGATAAGACTCCTTTTACCATGGTCGCCAGATAGCTCTTATAGCATTTACTCATTACTTTCCTATAGTTCTAGTGTATCGGAAGTTATTCCAAAAAATATGCCGGCTACTGAGAATATAGTGAACATAGAAAGCGACCGTAAAGTGGAATTGGAATCAAATCCTAAAATGGTGACAAAAACTAGCGAACCGGAAGTAGAAGTCAGTTCGGAAAAACAGACTACATTTTCTTTATACAAACTTGCTTTGTATGTGTGGCTAGCTGGGGTAATCATATTAGCAGCCATCACGTTTCTTACAAATAGACGGTTATATTCGTACATAAAGAAACAACCGGATATTACGGATGAACAGGTCATTACAGTGTTTGATCGCTGTAAGCAGTCTATGAAAGTGAAGAAGGCAGTTTCCTTACGTTTAGCAGGAAAAATTGCAAGTCCAACTGTGTTTAGTTTCTTCCGCCCAAAAGTATTACTATCAAAAAAACATATGAAAGTATTAAATGAGCAACAATTACAATATGTCTTTTACCATGAGTTAGCTCATATTAAGAGAAAAGATGTAGCTGTAAATTGGATTATGTACAGTTTAATCCTATTAAATTGGTTCAATCCAATTCTTTGGTACGCCTATTTTTGTATGCGAGAAGATCAAGAATTGGCATGTGATGCATATGCACTTACTTTTATAGATAAAGAGGAACAAATTGCATACGGTCATACAATTATTACCCTTTTAGAACATTATTCCTATCAAGTACCAAGCCTAGCAAATTTAAGTAGAAATAAACGAACACTAAAAAGGAGAATCGTTATGATTAAAAAATTCCAAAAGAAATCGTATCGTCTTTCTTTACTTGGGATTATTGCGATAGCAGCTATAGCAGGCGGATTTTTATTAAATGCAAAGATAACTGAGGGAGATGAAAGACAGGAAGAAAAGGTTGTAGAAAAAAAGCAATCTAAAGCAGCTTTTGAAAAAGCGATAGAAACAGTATTAGGTACACCAGAGAATGCAAGTAGAGAATGGGGTATGTCAATAAAGTCATATAAAAGGGATACAGATTTTTTGTATTTGGCAGAAAAGAATTTTACAAAAGAAGAATTTGAGCAGTATGTTCAATTATTTAAAGAAGCTAAAGAAATTCATAAAAAAGCAATGGTTAATAAAAAAGTACCTGAGAATTATGATAGAGATACAAAGGAATTTAAACGTGAACGTTTGAATAAAGCTGATCAAGAAAGATTAGCTAGTATTGAGAAGAAATTAGTTCCACTTTCGGAAAGGGTGGAGAAGTCTTTAACATATACTATAGAAGAAGCGAAAGAACATGTACCGTATCAAATTAAGCAGCCGACTTATATACCTGAAGGTTATGAATTAAAGAGGGAATGGGCTGACTCATATTTTGGAAGAGATGTAGAATTAGTTGTTAAATCAGAATATACAAATGGAAAATATGGTTTTACAATTTACCAATCAAGGATTTATGCAGGTGGTAATAAGGATCCACTTCACTACATGATGCCTGGAGAAGAGAATCTAGAAAGTTATAATTTAGACGGGAAAGGAATGGTCTATAATAAATCTTCTCATGGAGAGGATAAGTTAAAAGGGCTCAAAATGTTTGTACCAGAACAAGGAAAGAATAGTGAGTATCAGGTTGTCATAGTGAATGATATTTTTACAAGAGATACAAAGATATACGAAGAGATAATCGATGATGAGCTAACTAAGAAAGAAATGGAGAAAATATTAATTTCTATGTCAAAATAATAGACAGTGTTCTTAAACTTTTAGTTTTAAGAACACTGTCTATTTTATTAAATTTCTAGTGGGATCTAGCCAGCAATTATTATGAATATATTCTAGCTTTCCATACAAGTATACTTTTTGATACACTATGGACAGTATGATATAACTTGACTGAAATCTTTTATACTGGAAATAATAAAAAGAGAACTTGTATAGAATGTAAGCGTGTGGTAATATCAAAGATGTACTGATTGACTATATTATCCAATTGGTCATTTTTGGAGGTGACAATGTGGCGATAGATCGAAAACGTTCTATTATTGAAGCTGCAACAAAGTCTTTTTCAGCGTTCGGTTATAAAGCAACAACGATGGATCAAGTAGCGAAGTTAGCGAATGTAGGAAAAGGAACGATTTATACTTTTTTCAAAAATAAAGAAGAGCTATTTGGTGAAATTATTTCTAATTTAATTACAGAAATGAAGCAAGTTGCAGAAAATGCAATTCGTTCAGATGTTTCATTTTTTGAAAATGTACATAGAGCATTATATAGCATCTTGGAATTTAGAAAAGAACATCAGCTCATGATTAAATTAATTCAAGAAGAGCGCGATATGGGAACGAAAGAAGTACAAGAAGTTATGCAACAAGTTGATGTGGAAATCGTTTCTGTTATTCAATCGTATTTAAAGATTGCGATTGAAAAAGGTGAAATTAGCAAATGTGATCCAGAAATTACAGCATTTATTATGCTTCGTCTATATGTATCGCTTATTTTTGATTGGGAAAAAAATCATGAACCGCTAGAAAAAGAAAAAATTGCAGAGTTATTTGAACTTTATTTACTAAAAGGATTGTCAAACTAAGATAATCCTTTTAATTTTATAAAAAAATGACCAAATGAACAATACGGTCATATATTTAATTTGAGGAAGGTTTATAGAAAAATTATAATCATAATGAGAAAAAGTTGCATAGTAATAAGTTCGGGGATAAGGCATATGTATGAACAAGTATATCCTTTTTGTTTGGGTGAAAATGACTATATGAACATTTTGGTCATTTATAAAAGGGGGAGAAATTATGAAAGGGAATCAGTTACTTCGGAAAGAGTTCACGGAAATTATAAAAAGTAAAAAAATATTAATTCCAATTATTGCGGTCTTATTCGTACCGATTTTATATGCAGGGATGTTTTTGTGGGCCTTTTGGGATCCGTATAAACAGTTAGATGACTTACCAGTTGCAGTAGTCAATTTAGATAAAGGCGCAGTATTTGATGGGAAACCAATTGAGGTCGGAAAAGGGCTCGTTGATAATTTAAAAGATAATAAAAGTTTTAAATGGGAGTTCGTAAGTGAAAAAGAAGCAAAGAAAGGAATGGAAGGTAGAAAGTATTACATGTTAGTGCGCATTCCAGATGACTTCTCAAGTAACGCTACAACGTTACTAAAAGACAATCCAAAGCCATTAAACTTAGAGTACATTCCAAACGAAAGCTTAAACTTCTTATCTTCACAAATTGGAGGAACAGCTATTGAAAAGATTAAAACTGAAGTATCAAGCACGTTAACGAAAACATATGCAGAGAAAATGTTTGATTCTATTAAAGACGTCTCAAAAGGATTAGCAGATGGAGCGGAAGGGGCAAATGAACTACATGACGGATCAAGTGAATTGCATGATGGTTCAAGTAAAGTGACGGATGGCCTTCATACACTTCAAGGGAAATCTGGGGAGATGAAGGATGGAGTTGGGAAACTATTTGATGGATCTGGGAAAGTGACAGCAGGTTTAAATACGTTAAATAGCAAAAACGGTGAAATGCAAATAGGTATCGGGAAATTAGTAGATGGATCAGGAAAAGTAACAGATGGTTTACATGTATTAAATAGCAATGCAGGTATCGGAAAATTAGTAGATGGCTCCGGAAAAGTAACAGCAGGTTTAAATACGTTAAATAGCAAAACGGGTGAATTGCGTGATGGATCTGAGAAAGTGACCGGTGGTTTGAACAAATTAGTAAGTAAATCCGGTGATTTAAAAACAGAAACAACTGATCTATCAAATGGTATGGGAAAACTTGTTGAAGGGCGAAGTCAATTAGAAAAAGGGTCTCAAGAAATTCAAAAGGGATTGCAAGATTTAAATAGTAACGTACAAAAGTCTGCTGCAGGCTTAGAGGAAATGCAGTCGAAAGTTCCTTCTATATTGAATACAGTAAATGAAAAAATAGATGGAGCTGGGGCGAATATAAATCAGTTAAATGAACTTACGCAATCAACAGCAGGAGATGCTAAAACTGCAGCACAAGATGTAGCGAATTTACAAAAGCAAATTGAAAGTTTACCAAAAGAATATCAAGAGCAGTTACAACCGTTCATAACAAGTGCTGTAAAAAGTACAGCGACAGTTCAGCAAAAGGCTGCCGGAGTAGCAGGTGGAACAAATAAACTAAATGAAGAAGTAAAACAATTAAAGGGCGAAATACATCAAACAACAAATGGGTTGCAAAATAAATTACCAAATCCAGCAGGGATGAAAGCTCTGGCAGGTGGTGTTGAGAAACTAACGAACGCACAAAATGAATTTGTTAGTAAGTTTCATGGATTTGGTGAGGGATTAGATAATGCAAAAATAGGTGCTGATAAATTAAAAGATGGATCAGTTCAATTAATTGATGGAGTAACGCAATTACAAAGCGGCTCTGGAAAAGTAACAGCTGGATTAGGTCAATTATCTGCAGGAGTAAATCAATTAGCAGATGGCTCAAGCAAAGTAACAGATGGTTTAGGAACATTATCTGCAGGAGTAAATCAATTAGCGGATGGCTCAAGCAAAGTAACAGGCGGTTTAGGTACATTATCTGTAGGAGCAAATCAAATGGCAGGTGGAGTAAATCAATTAGCAGATGGCTCCGGTCAAGTAACAACAGGCTTAGGCACATTATCAACTGGCTCAACCCAGCTAATCGACGGCGTAAATAAACTAGCAGACGGATCAGGAAAAGTAACTGATGGACTAGTGAAAGTAAACGATGGTTCAGGTGAACTTGCTGAGAAACTTGGTGAAGGGGCAGAGAAAACTGGGGAAGTAAAAGGGACAGATAAAACGTATGATATGTTTGCAAGTCCTGTAAAAGTGAAGACAGAGAAAATGGCGGAAGTTCCTAACTACGGAACTGGATTTACGCCGTATTTCTTATCACTCGGTTTATTCGTTGGGGCATTACTATTATCAATTGTATATCCATTACGTGATACAGTTGGCGTTCCGAAATCAGGATTTAGTTGGTTTATTAGTAAGTTCGGCGTGTTACTATCAGTCGGTATTATTCAAGCGATAGTAGCAGATGTCATATTACTATTCGGATTAGGTGTAGAAGTACAAAGCATTCCATACTTCATACTCTTTAGCATCATTACAAGTTTAGCATTTATCGCATTAATTCAATGTTTAGTAACAGCATTCGGTGATGCAGGGCGTTTCATCGCCATTATCACATTAATTATTCAGCTTACAACAAGTGCCGGAACATTCCCACTAGAGTTGATTCCGAAGTTTTTACAACCATTTCATGCTTGGTTACCGATGACATACTCTGTATCAGGATTAAAAGCAGTCGTATCAAGTGGAGACTTTGACTTCATGTGGCAAAACATAGGAATGCTCATGATCTTTATCGTTGTATTATCACTTGGAACAATCGCCTCCTTAACTTTGATGCACAAACGACAATTTAAAAATGTTGCTGAAAATCAATCGGTTGAAGCGTAAAAAAAGCACCTTTTTGGTGCTTTTTTATTTTAATAGAGGGCATCTTTTCCTTGGTTCATCTACAAATCTTTCTAAAAGCTATAGAAACGAAAGAAAAGGAATTACAACAATTTACAGAGAAACATAGGGTAGAGGAGTTGATATGATGAGAGGCAATCCTACTTACTATTTTATCTTATATCCATTAATCTTCTTTCTCGTTTTCTCTCTTTCACCTATCTTGTTTCAGAAAAAAGAATATACGAGTATGAAAGATATACTAGGGATACTTTTATTTTACTATGTGCTAATTAGTGGATATTACTTTATGGATGTTGTAAGTGAAAGAATGAAGAAGGATAGTAAAGATAAACGATAAATTTTATTGTATAAAAACCGATGGAGGATAAAAAATGACCGAGAGTGAAATGAAATTCCGTGATACGACCATTCGTAACTTTTTCGATAAAGAGGATCGTTTAAAATCGATTCCAGGTCAAAAGAAGAAAAAACTAGTATTGTTAGAGCATTTAGTTAGCAAGTTAAATGCTGAAAATCAATATACAGAAAAAGAAATTAATACATTTATAAAACAATATCAGGATGATTTTTGTACAATTAGACGTGAATTTATTGTACATAGGTTTATGGATAGAGAGGATAGTATGTACCGTATAAACGGGAGAGAAGTTTGGACGAAGTGGGAGGAGTTAAAATAATGAATCAGCGAGGGGATCCCCGCTGATTATAAGCCTGTGCTAGTCTTGCTGTTTCTTTGTAGTAAGTCTATGAAAGCTTCAACATTCGAACTTGTAATGTATCCAAGCGTTATATATTCATCTTCATAATAAAATATTATTTTTTTGTCAAAGATTCTTCTCTTCGTTTCTATGGATAGAATTTTTTCATAATCAAATTCGGCAATGAATGTGTTTTTATATTGGCTAAAAAAGAGCAGTCTTCTATTAGTAGCAAGTAACATGCCAGGATACGGGACTTTATGCGTAATCATATAGCCAGTAAGTGAACATTTTAAAGTAGATAAAATCTTTTCTTCTTTATGTAATAGTTGTTTTGCAGCTGTTAAGATTGGATTCATTGCATACATTCCTTTTATTTTGATGTATGAATATTGTATCAAGAGTAAAAAGATTCTTAATATGCAATATTGCATATTGGACGTTTTATAGTTTTAATATTATTTTTTAAAAGAAAAAGTACGAGGTGATTCAGTGATACGATTAGCAAAAAAGGCTGATGCAGAAGCAATAATGAACATTAGAAAAGAAATTATATTATCGGAAAGTACTACAAAGTTTTTCATAGTATCTCCAAAGAAATTACCGAATGATATTGATGTAGAAAGAGAAAAGGTACGGAAAAGTAATGAGAAAGGTAATCTTTATATCGTGTATGAAGTAGATTATAAGGTGGTAGGCTTTTTACTTTTCAACCGATATGAACTAGAACGGTTACAACACGCAGGCACAATGGGAATGGGGATTAAAGAGGCGTATTGTAATCAAGGCATCGGCACGAAATTAATTGAATTTCTTATTAGTTGGGCTAAAGGGCAGAAAGGTTTAGAGAAAATTTGCTTAGGTGTAGTTTCTGTTAATGATCGGGCAATTAAAGTGTACAAACGCATGGGTTTTGTAGAAGAAGGAAGACAAAGAAAGCAAATAAAGTATGAAGATGGATCATATGGAGATGACGTATTGATGGGGTTTTATATTGAATAAAGAATATATGGTATTAAGAAAAGGAATGTACATAACGTAAATTTCTAAAAGCAGTATATTGCCCCTGCATTAACAGACTTTTTCCTATGTATAATATTAATATAGTAAAATCATAACAACCGATATTGCAGTTTCCAATAATATACTATATAATCAATTTAAGAAAACGTTTTCATGCAAAGGGGGAGAATTTCGTGTCGACTATAGAGGACGTGGCGAAATTAGCGGGGTTATCAAGGACAACGGTTTCTAGGGTGATTAATAATCATCCATATGTTTCAGATGAGAAGAAAAAAAGGGTTCAATTAGCAATGAAGCATTTAGGCTTTGTTCCTAATTCTGCTGCGAGAAGGCTTCGTAAACAAAAAACGGAAACAATTGCGGTGCTAGTTCCAAGGATTACAAATCCTTTTTTCAGTAGATTTATTGAAGCAATCGAGATTGCTGCTTCTGAACATAAATATAAACTGATTATTTGTCAAACAAGATATTTACCGGAAAAAGAGATGGAGTATTTACAATTATTATCTACGAAGCAAGTAGATGGGATTATTCTATGTTCACTAGAAAATCCGTGGGAAGATGTAGAGCCATACTTACAGCACGGTCCAATCGTGTTATGTAATGAATATATTGAGGAAGCAAATATTCCAACAGTGAAGTTTGATCATGCGCAAGGAGCATACATAGCTGCGAAGCATGTGTTAGATCAAGGATATCGCAACCTTATTTTTTGCCGTGGTAACGAAACCAAATTAGTTAGCCAGCAGCGAAAAATGGGCTTTTTACGTGCAATAACTGAGAAGAGCCGCCAAGTAGAAGCGATTGATTTTCTTGAAAACGCTTTCTCTTGGGAAGATGGAAAACGAATATTCCATGAAGTATTAAAGGACAAAAAAAATCCTACCGCGATTTTGGCAGGAGGCGATGAGGTAGCAGCTGGAATTATCTCAGAGGCGAAGCACCATAACTGGAGCATTCCAGATGATCTCGCTGTTATCGGTTTTGATAATCAAATATTATCGCAGATTACAGAACCAGGTATTACGACAATTAAACAGCCAATTGATGAAATGGCCCGAAAAGTTGTCGACCTGATGATGGATAAAATCCATACGAAAAATTATCGAAAAAAAGAATTGTATGAGTTTGAACTGGAGCTCTTGGTGAAAGGTTCAACGATGAAGGATAAGATGTTATTAGCCTAGTAGACTATGTCTGCTAGGTTTTTTTATGTTCACAAACTACTATTCTTCGTGAACGCAATCGTCACATTTGTTATGGTATGCTTCGTGTTGCTCATCAATTTCTTTCCCACAGTGCGCACAAGTTTTCGTCGGTAAATTTCTGAAAAACTCCATTGGTTGATCGATCATGTCAATCCCTCCATTTCCATTTCTTACTATCATTGTATTAGTACAAAAAATAAAAGTCAACAACTGTTTTATAACAAAATTGAAAATTAATGAAAAAGTTTAGGAAATGGATTATAGTTAACAATGTAGGATGTAAGTAAAAAACTTTCTCAAGTACGGAGAAAAACTGCATTCCTACTCGGTTTTAGAAAGGATGGATACATATGAAAATGACTGTTGTCGGCTTTTGGGGCGGCTTTCCAGAAGCGGGAGAAGCAACGTCGGGGTATTTGTTTGAACACGATGGTTTTCGTTTACTTGTAGACTGTGGTAGTGGTGTACTAGCACAGCTTCAAAAATATATAACACCATCTCATATAGATGCAGTTGTACTGTCACACTATCATCACGATCATGTTGCGGACATTGGGGTATTGCAATATGCGAGATTAATTACGAGTGCGACAACAAGGCAACTACCGGAATTACCAATATACGGTCATACGTTTGACGAGAATGGATTCCATTCTTTAACACATGAACCACATACGAAAGGAATCGCGTACAATCCAGAAGAAACACTTCAAGTTGGACCGTTCTCGATTTCGTTCTTAAAAACTGTTCATCCTGTTACATGCTTTGCGATGCGTATTACAGCTGGAGATGATGCTGTAGTATACAGCGCTGATTCAAGTTATATTCCTGAATTCATTCCATTCACAAAAGATGCTGATCTTTTCATTTGTGAGTGGAATATGTATGCACATCAAGAGGCTGCAAAAGCAGGGCATATGAATAGTACAGAAGTAGCAAGTATTGCAAAAGATGCGAATGTAAAAGAACTTTTATTAACGCACTTACCGCATACAGGCAACCTATCTGATTTAGTAACAGAAGCAAAACAAATTTTCAGTGGCCATATTACGCTAGCGCATAGTGGCTACGTATGGAACTCATGAGGTGATACGATGTTATTTATTGATAATAAAGGAATTACAGATCCTAGAATAAACTTAGCGATCGAAGAATATTGTGTGAAGAATTTAGATATTAACGAAACATATTTACTGTTCTACATTAATGAGCCTTCGATTATCATTGGTAAAAATCAAAACACAGTAGAAGAAATTAATGCAGATTACGTAAAAGAAAAAGGTATTCATGTCGTTCGTCGTCTATCAGGCGGAGGCGCAGTATATCATGATTTAGGAAACTTAAACTTCAGTTTTATTACGAAAGATGATGGAGACAGTTTCAGCAACTTCAAAAAATTCACAGATCCTGTAACGAAAGCGCTTAGTAAATTAGGTGTAAATGCAGAACTAAGTGGTCGTAACGACATTTTAGCTGAAGGTAGAAAAATTTCAGGTAACGCGCAGTTCTCAACGAAAGGTCGTATGTTCAGCCACGGTACGTTACTATTTGACTCTGAAATCGATCACGTCGTATCAGCGTTAAAAGTAAAAATGGATAAGATTCAATCAAAAGGTATTAAATCAATCCGTAGCCGCGTTGCGAACATTACAGAGTTCCTAAACGAAGAAATGACGACAGAAGAGTTTAGACAACTTCTTCTAGAAACAATTTTCGAAGGAGAAACAGAAATCCCAACGTACGAATTAACAGAAAATGATTGGAAAGAGATCCATAAACTTTCTGAAGAACGTTACCAAAATTGGGATTGGAACTATGGAAAATCACCGAAGTTCAACTTACAACATTCACACCGCTTCCCAGTTGGACAAGTTGATGTTCGTCTTGAAGTGAAAAAAGGAACAGTAACAGAATGTAAAATTTACGGCGACTTCTTCGGTTCACTAGATGTTCATGATATTGAAGAGCGTCTAACAGGCGTTCAGTTCGATAAAGATGCATTCACTGCAGCTTTAGAAGGCGTAGATATCGCACGCTACTTCGGTAACATTACAACAGAAGATTTCTTACATTTATTCTTCTAAAAATGAGGGAGGCTGCCATAAAGGCAGCCTCTTTCTTTTTATAGTTTTGTCGATATAATTCCATTTACCACAAAATGTATACTTACAGGACATCTGCCTCTTATAAAGGAATATATATATGAAAAGGAGGCGGATCGATATGAAAAGGGTCATACACATTGTAATATTGCTCGGATTCGTCATTGGGATTGCAGCGTGTAACAGTGAAACTTCCTCAAGTCGTACCCTTTTATCTATCGGAAAGCCAGCGCGGGATAATGTTATATATTTTACGCATACAGATAACAAACGAAAGATACAGGATATACAGGACAGGTTTCAAAATAAGGAATGGAAAAGAAATGAAACATTCAGCACTGTTAATAAAACGCCAGATGTCGTCTTATCAATAGATGAAAACAATAAAGGGTTACCGACGTTATATGTTACCGTGTATTTTCATGAAAATGGAGCGGACGTTTTGAATTTGTATGGAGAGTATACGAACTTAAATAAAGAGGAACTTAAATAAAGAGGAACTTAATAAACTTAGAGAAAAGATGAATACATATTATCCTAAAATGATTTCTGGTCTAGTTTCATAAATTACTTGCGAACAAAATTCCCTTATCTTTCCAAAGTAAACCAAGAGAAGGTGATCTGTCTATATGCAGTTAATAGAATATCACTTGCCACTTTAATTTTCTTTTAATATAATTAATTTAGAATTTTTAAATATTCTAAATTTTATAAAGGTGGGGTTTTTGTGAATCTCGTTCAATCTTTGGCTGAAACGGCAAAAAAGAAGGGGGATAAACTGGCTTATATATTTATGGATCAGTCGGTCTCATATGACCAATTAAACAAAATGGTCACAAGGTTTTCTAGCAATTTAGCAGAAATGGGCATTGGAAAAGGGGACAATGTCGCATTAGTTGTTGGGAACTCACCACATTTTTTGGTCGGTTTATACGGAACAATGAAAGCCGGAGCAACTGTTATTCCAGTTAATCCAATTTATACAGCAGACGAAATGCATTATATTTTACAAAATGGAGATGTAAAAACAATCATCGTACTCGACGTCCTTCTACCTGTGATACAATCTCTTACAACAAGACTTCCTTCATTAGAAAACATCATCATATGCGAAACCTCATCAGATTTTAACCATACAGAAACCGAAAAAATGAAAACGTTTACTAGTTTTGTGGGGGCTGGAGACTTACAATACGAAGGCCCTGAACTAGATGAAGAAGATGTAGCGGTTATCCTATACACTTCAGGTACAACTGGAAAACCAAAAGGCGCTATGTTAACACATAAAAATTTATATAGTAATGCGAATGATGTTGCGTCTTATTTACAATTTACTGCTGACGATCGCGTCGTTGCGGCACTGCCAATGTTCCATGTGTTCTGTTTAACAGTTGCGGTAAATGCACCGATTGTGAACGGGGCAACGATTTTAATGTTACCGAAATTTAGTCCGAAAGAAGTATTCCGTATTTGTCGTACGTACGAACCAACGATCTTTGCTGGCGTACCGACGATGTACAATTATTTATATTTATTTGAAGAAGCAAGCGCAGAGGATGTGAAGACGCTTCGCCTTTGTATTTCTGGTGGCGCATCGATGCCTGTTGCTCTTCTGCAAAACTTTGAAAAACGTTTTAACGTTATTGTTTCAGAAGGATACGGTTTATCAGAGGCATCACCAGTTACTTGTTTCAACCCGCTAGATCGTCCTCGTAAACCAGGATCAATTGGCACAAATATTTGGCATGTAGAAAATAAAATTGTAAATGAACTTGGGGAAGAAGTACCTGTCGGCGCAGTCGGCGAATTAATCGTTCGCGGACCTAACGTTATGAAAGGATACTATAATGCACCAGAAGATACAGCTGCGACATTGAAAGACGGCTGGCTATATACAGGTGACTTAGCGAAAATGGATGAAGAAGGTTACTTCTATATCGTTGATCGTAAAAAAGATATCGTCTTAGTTGGCGGTTATAACGTATACCCTCGTGAAGTAGAAGAAGTATTATATACGCACGAATCAGTAGCGGAAGTTGTTGTAATCGGTGTTCCTGATGAAAACTTAGGAGAAGCAGTGCGAGCTTACGTCGTTCTGAAACAAACGAACGTAACAGAAGAAGAACTAATGCATTACTGTACGTTACATTTAGCGAAATATAAAGTGCCGAAAAGCATTGAGTTTTTAATAGAATTGCCGAAGAATACCACGGGTAAGTTGTTAAGAAGAGCATTGAGAGAGAAAGCGATGCAAGTGTAAAAATGAGGCAACCATCTTTGAAGGTGGTTGCCTCATTTTTTTGTGCATTGATTAAGCTGTGGTGCCATATATTTAAAGCTTCATATGACCAACAAGGAGGAGATATACATAGAACAGAAGGGATTAACGCTTACGGCGAGTGCAATATCTTATTTGTGAAATTATGGATGAACTCTGAAAATGATAAGAACGGTAATTTTAATCAAAATGGAGTAATGAACCGTGAATCAATGGCTACGGTGTTAGTAAATGCATATAAATTAGAATGGAATGAAAATAGTAAGTTACCAAAAGAATTTTCTGATTTGAAAAATCATTGGGCTCGAAGTATGCCAATATTTTAGTTTAGTAAGAAAATCCAAATTCCAAGTTGACACATATGAATTACAGAATTAAAATGAAAAAAAATCGAATACAATACATTAGAAGCTAATCAGATAAACTGACGGCGCACAATGTTCACGTTTGTGAATATATTGTGTGCCTTTTTCTATTGTATAAACTAAGGGGGCTTAACGATGAAAAAGTGGGGTAAGACAGCGTTTATGAAAAGTACAGGTGTTTTATTATCAGCAGTTGTACTTTTATCAGGGTGTGGTTCGGCAACATCCACTAGTAATTCTGAAGGAAGTGGAGATAAAAAAACAGTTGAGCTTTTAAATGTTTCCTATGATCCAACGAGGGAGTTATATCAAGATTTCAATAAAGATTTTGCGAAGTATTGGAAAGAGAAGCATGGGCAAACAGTAAATGTAAAACAATCACACGGGGGATCTGGAAGCCAGGCGCGTTCTGTAATTGATGGCTTAGAAGCAGACGTTGTTACACTAGCACTTGCTTATGATATTGATGCCATTAGCAAGAAAAAACAACTAGCAGAAGATTGGCAGAAGCGACTTGCGAATAATTCCACTCCATACACGTCAACAATTGTATTTCTTGTTCGAAAAGGAAACCCGAAAGGAATTAAAGACTGGGATGATTTAACGAAAAAAGGTGTGTCTGTCATTACACCAAATCCAAAAACATCAGGCGGAGCACGTTGGAACTATTTAGCGGCGTGGGGATACGCATTGAAAAAATATAATAATAGTGAAGATAAGGCGAAAGAGTTTGTTAGCCAAATTTATAAAAACGTAGAAGTATTAGATTCAGGAGCGCGCGGAGCAACGACAACATTTGTTGAAAAAGGAATTGGTGACGTATTAATCGCATGGGAAAATGAAGCGTTATTATCTCAAAAAGAGCTTGGAAAAGATAAATTTGAAATTGTAACCCCTTCTATTAGTGTACTTGCAGAACCACCAGTAGCGGTTGTAGATAAAGTCGTTGATAAAAAAGGAACGAAAAAAGTAGCAGAAGGGTATCTTGAATATTTGTACTCAGAAAAAGGACAGGAAATTGCGGCGAAAAACTTTTATCGCCCGCGTAATGAAAAAGTAGCAGAAAAATATGCATCCCAATTTCCGAAAGTTCAATTATTTACAGTAGATGAACTATTTGGTGGTTGGAAAAAAGCACAAGAAAAACACTTTAATGACGGCGGCGTATTCGATAAAATTTATCAAAAATAATGCACTGCTAAAGGGGGATGAGGTGAAAGAGGATGAGGAAGAAGCGTGTTTTACCAGGGTTTGGATTATCGCTTGGATTTACAATGTTGTACATGAGTTTATTCGTACTTATACCACTTTCTATCGTATTTATTCAAACTTCACAGTTAGGTTGGAAGAAGTTCGCTGGGGTTATAACGAACGAGCGTGTGTTGCATTCCTATCAAGTTAGTTTTACAACTTCATTTGCAGCTGCTATTGTAAATGCCATTTTCGGTTTATTAATAGCTTGGGTGCTCGTACGCTACAAATTTCCAGGGAAACGACTATTAGATGGACTTATTGATTTACCGTTTGCACTTCCGACAGCTGTAGCTGGTATTACACTTACAACGCTTTATGCGGAAAATGGATGGATTGGGAAAATATTTAGTCTGTTTCATATAAAAGTAGCTTTTACACCGCTCGGAATTATCGTTGCGCTTACTTTTATCGGTTTACCATTTGTCGTTCGAATGGTGCAACCAGTGCTGCAAAATATTGATAAAGAAGTAGAAGAGGCGGCTTCGAGTTTAGGTGCATCCCGCTTGCAAATATTTGTGAAAATCATTTTACCAGAGATCTTTCCCGCTCTTCTTGCCGGTTTTTCACTTGCATTTGCAAGAGCATTAGGAGAATACGGATCTGTCGTTTTCATCGCAGGTAATATGCCGATGAAAACAGAAATTGCACCACTGATGATTATGACGAAACTAGAACAATATGATTATGCGGGGGCAACAGCTGTAGCGACCGTGATGCTTATTATTTCTCTCCTTTTCCTTCTTCTTATTAATATGATTCAAAGCTGGAGTAGAAGGCATGAACTAAAAAGTGAATAGGAGGAGAGAAAATGGAACCAACAGTATTAGAAAAGAAAATAGTAAAAAGCGTATCAGCTAAAAAAGAATCTAAGCTTGTACCAGGCGTATTAATTACGATTACAGTTTTATTTTTATCTCTCTTTCTATTACTGCCACTCATAACTATTTTTCTAAAAGCCTTTGAAAGAGGGATGGATGTATACTTTGCCGCTATCACTGATCAAGAAGCATTTTCAGCAATTAGGTTAACGCTTCTCGTTGCGTTAATCGTTGTACCGCTGAATACGGTATTCGGAATCGCAGCGGCATGGCTTATTACAAAGTTTCAGTTTAAAGGAAAACAAGTATTACTCTCTCTTATTGAACTGCCGTTTGCTGTGTCACCAGTTATCGCAGGATTAGTATTCGTTTTACTTTTCACACCGAGGGGTGCTCTTGGCGAATGGCTACTTGAACATGGAGTGAAACTCATTTTCTCTGTACCAGGCATTATTATTGCAACAATCTTTGTAACCTTCCCGTTCGTTGCACGTGAATTAATTCCGATTATGCAGGCGCAAGGGAAAAGTGAAGAAGAGGCAGCTTTATCACTTGGCGCAAGTGGCTGGAAAATGTTTTGGCGCGTTACGCTTCCAAATATAAAATGGGGTCTTTTATACGGCATGATTCTATGTAATGCCCGTGCTATCGGTGAGTTTGGAGCCGTTTCTGTCGTATCAGGTCACGTGCGCGGTATTACGAATACGATGCCGCTTTATATTGAAATTTTGTACAATGAATATCAATTTTCAGCAGCATTTGCAGTAGCGACGTTAATGTCATTAATTGCAGTGTTTACACTCGTTATAAAAAACTGGATTGAATGGCGAATGGAAAAACGACAATAAGAGGGGGATTACGGTGAGTATTCAAATTCAAGGTGTATCAAAGCAATATGGTACATTTCAAGCACTAACAGACATTCATTTGGATATTCCAAAAGGTGAACTTGTTGCCTTATTAGGCCCGTCAGGTTCTGGGAAAACGACGTTATTACGCATTATTGCAGGATTAGAAGAAGCGGATGGAGGCTCTGTTTCATTTGATGGGGAAGATCTAACAGACATTCACGTGAAAAACAGGCAAGTCGGTTTCGTCTTTCAGCACTATGCGCTCTTTAAACATATGAATGTATTTGAGAATGTCGCTTTCGGTTTAAAAGTAAGAAAGAAAAGCTTAAGACCGTCAGCAGAAGCGATAGAAGAAAAGGTAACAGAATTATTAAAGCTCGTAAAAATGGATGGCTTTGCTAAACGTTATCCAGCGCAATTATCTGGTGGACAACGTCAACGTATTGCACTAGCCCGGGCACTTGCAGTCGAACCGAAAATTTTATTACTTGATGAACCGTTCGGTGCACTTGATGCAAAAGTGAGAAAAGAATTACGAAGATGGCTCCGGAAATTACATGACGAATTTCAAATTACGAGCGTATTCGTAACGCATGATCAGGAGGAAGCATTAGACGTTGCAGACCGCATCGTTGTAATGAATGAAGGCTGCATTGAACAAATGGGAACACCGGAAGAAGTATATGAAAACCCAGCAAGTCCGTTTGTATATGACTTTTTAGGAAATGTAAATTTATTTCACGGCCGCGTTCATAAAGGAAAGCTAAATGTAGGGTCGGTCGAACTAGAAGCACCAGAGCATAAGCACGTTTCCAACGTAGACGGAATAGCCTACGTAAGGCCGCATGACTTATCAATCTCTCGTACGAAACAAAGCGTAGATGCAATCCCGGCAAAAGTATCTTATTTTCACGCAGTCGGACCTGTCGTATATGTAGAATTAAAACGAGATGGAACAGATGAGTACTTAGAAGCAGAAATAAGTAAAGAACAGTTCAAGCATCTCAGCATTCAAGCGGGTGATGTTGTATACGTACAGCCGAAAGAAGTGAAGGTGTTTATTCCGGAGGATTTTGTAATTTAAATAAAAACCGAACCGTCATCTAAGTGGCGGTTCGGTTTTCTTTATTTTTTCTCTATTAACTTTTTATTCTTCCAATCTAGTGTGAACAATTTATTAAATGTTTTTTGATCAACGTCTTTTACGTTGTTTCCAACCCAGTTTGCAGTTCCGAATGTGTAGCCTGGACGAAGTTGGTAATCGTCGGCGTGTTTTGTATAAGCGACTTGTAAGTTAGATTGATCTGTATTTTTTTCAGAGATAACAACAGCGATCATACCAGGAGAGAAACCGCTATTTGTTAGCGCTGGAAGTTGATCCATCGGTATTAAATTACCTTTTGCATCAGATTCATATAGGTATGTGCGAGAGTACATGAAAAGTTGGTTTCCATATAAAGAATGATAGGAGTCACGTGTGTAAATACCCCAGTTTTGATTGTTATATCCGTTAAAGAATACGTTCCACTTTACGTTTTTGTTTGTTTGGTCAATTAAATTTGTTTTATAACTAGTTTGTTTATAGCTTACAGAGTCAGACCAAGTGACTTGACCAGTTGCACCAGCTTCACCGCTAGGGCCATTAGGCGTTACAGAAGCTTTAACAGAGCCACCAAGTTGATAAGATACGCTAGATGTTACAGTCGTTTCTTCTACAGCATTTGTAGGTGCTACGTTAAAGAAACGAGCGCTGTTATCTTGAAGGTTAAATGCAACATCATATTGTGAAGGATAACGTAATGTTGCACTAGCGCCAGGGATTGGGTAGTTATCAATAGGTGCATCACTTATAGTAGGATTTGCTTTTAGAAAACTACCAGTTGTATTAATAACGGCAATCTGTTTATCAGCGCTTGGGTCATCGATAAAAGTTACCTTTAAAGACATTGTCATATTATCAGCTTGATCATTATTAAATGTATTATAGCTCGTATGTGTTTTTGCGTTTTGTCCGATATCTGTTACAACTTGCGATGTTGTTTGAGCATAAGCAGCAGGTGTTGAAAGAGTTACAGCGCTACTAGCAAAAACAGCGGATAATGCTAAACATTTTAAGTAGGTTTTAGAACGTTTCATACAATCACTTCCTTTTATCTTTGTCGATATATGTCGTATTACATTTATATCGTAACATGGAAATAAAACGGAATGGATGGTTATGCATAATTGCATAGATGAGTTTTGAAGGATAAAGATAATAGAATTTCATCCAACACTTAAGACTCAAAAATGTCCATTACAGCCGTTCTTAAAAATTTTAAGACAATATGTTTATCAATGTTCTTATTCTGAAGATTGAAGCGCTTAATATTTACGTTATAAGTGCATAACAAGTTATAATAAAAGAAATCAATAAGGAGGCTGGCTGTGAAGAATCTTCGTTATCTCAATATATTTACCATATTAATTATATACACACTACTTATGTTTTACATCGGCTGGAACGGATGGGTTTGGCTTCATGCGGTATTTGGCTGGGAATCTTGGGGATATTATGCTTTCATAGTCGCATTTATTTCATATGCGTACATTCTCGTGCAAGTGTTTAAGTTTTTGCCATTTCTGCGAACGATAGGTTCGATTTGGTTTGCGGTCATACAATATGCGCTTATGTTGTTGCCATTAGCTGATATTATGGTCTTTCTTTTACAGTTTTCAGTAGAGAAAGAAGCGGCAATTATTTGGATAGGGGCGGCTGTGATAGTTGCATTTATCTTTATCTTTGCGTATGGAGTATTTAATGCGTATAGTCCGGTAGTAAGAAAGTACGAGGTGCACATACCGAAAAAGGTAGAGGGGCGTAAAAGTTTACGCATTGCGATGGCTTCTGATATGCATTTCGGTAAACTGTCTGGCGTTTCGCATTTAAAAAGACTTGTTCGTCATGTAAATGAGATGGAACCTGATATTATTTTACTGCCAGGTGATATTATCGACGATCATCCAGGTGTGTTCATTCAAAAGAATATGGGACCAATCATGAAACAAATGAAAGCACCATTAGGCGTATATGGCGTATTAGGAAACCATGAATATTACGGCAGAGCAGTTCCAGAGTTTTTACAAGAGATGGATAAGATTGATATTCGTATTCTTTTAGATGAAGTAATTACAATTGAAGATGACTTTTATCTCGTTGGAAGAAGAGATAAAACAGAGCGAGATCGCCGAAGCTTTGAACAATTAATGAGTACGGTAGATAAATCGATGCCTGTTATCGCAATGGATCACCAGCCATTTGAGTTGAAACAAGCAGCAGCGTCAGGTGTAGATTTATTATTATCCGGTCATACGCACCGCGGACAAATGGCGCCCAATCATATTGTAACGAGAAGAATGTACGAGCTAGACTGGGGATACGCACAAAAAGGCGCGTTCCACGCAATTGTTTCTTCTGGATTTGGATTTTGGGGACCCCCGCTTAGACTTGGTAGTAGGTCGGAGATTGTGCAGGTAGAAGTTACATTTGAATAGGGGTTATGAAATAGAGAGCTGATGGCTCTCTATTTTTTCAATAAAAACAAATAACAATAAATGTTTATGTTGGTGCTAATTTCATAAAAGAGATACGATTATAAGACTCGATTAAAATAAAGGGGGATTGTAAGTGATCATATCAGATGTACTATACGGAGAATTTGAAGTGGATCAAGTAGTAGAAGAATTAATTTCAAGTAAGTCTATGCAAAGACTAAAGGGAATTCATCAAGCAGGCGCAAGTTACTTAGTGAACGAGAAATGGAATGTAACGCGCTTTGATCATTCGGTTGGTGTTATGTTATTAGTTAAAAAACTAGGTGGTTCAGTAGAAGAACAGATCGCTGGTTTACTGCATGACGTATCGCATACTGCTTTTTCCCACGTGATTGATTACGTTTTTGATAATGAAGATGAAAGTTACCATGAAGAGATATTTAGTTCTGTTGTGAAAAACTCAGAAATTCCAGCGATCCTTGCGAAGCATGGTTATAACTATGAAGATATTTTATTAGATGATTCGAAGTGGACATTACTAGAAAGGTCAGCGCCCGAATTATGCGCAGATCGAGTAGATTATACGTTACGAGATATGTATACATATGGGTATATTTCTTTAGAAGAAGTCCATAGTTTTTTAGAGGATGTCATCGCAGTAGAGGGGAAAATGGTCCTTCAAAGTATCGAAATGGCAGAGTGGTTTACAGAAACGTATTACAAAGAAGTAATCGATTTCTTTATGAAACCAATGAATATTTACGGAAATGATATGTTAGCGAAAATGTTAAAGGTAGCTCTTCATAAAAGGATTATTCATGCAGATGATTTTCTTCTTGAAGATGAGGAGCTTATTTCGAAATTGCAGCAATGTAATGATTCAGAAGTCCATGCTTTATTAAGAAAAGTTCATCCGAATGTAAAAGTAAAAGAAGATAGAGACGATTACGATTTGTATCAGAAAAATAAAGTCCGTCTTATTGATCCTCCGTTACTTCGTGAAGGTGAAGTTGTTCAATCGTCTGTCGTATCGGAAAAAATAAAACAGATGAGCGAGGTCGCTTATGAAAAAGCGGTGAGAGGGATGTATGTGAAAGTGATTTCGAATTAAAAAGAAGTAGCGCATCGTTTTTAGAGCGCTACTTCTTTTTTATTAATAATCAAACCAATTCCAAATCTCAATATCTCCAAGAGTCGCATAACGTACGTGCGGGGAGTTTTGTAATTTTAATAACTCTTTCGACGGGCCAGTAATAACAATTCCGTATATTTTTACACCGTTCTCTTTTACATACTCATAACGCTTATCTAAGTTCAGCTCTTTTTCAAGAGTCCAAGTAGTTTTACTTACAGTTTTTTTATGCTCAGAAAGAATGCGCATCATTTCGATTACTTCATCTTCTTTTGTCTTCGGTCGTTCTGCTTCACTATCAGGGAGGTTTATATGTTCTGGAAATCCGATAACCTCTCCGCCATGTAGGATGAAATCTTCCTCATCTATTCTCTCTTGTCCTGTGTCTAAAGCGTACCATACAGGAGTTGGTGGCATTTCTTGTGCTTCAAATGTGCTATATAGAATAGATTCTAATTCTTGTAAAGTGTAAAGTTTGTCAAAAGATATCGCTACTTCTGCAACGGTTCCCTCATGTACTTTTGCAAGTGTATCCCACACTTTTTTAGATGGTTCTTTCAAATGATCACCTTGCTTTATTTTCGGATGAACAAAGGAAAGTTTAGAGTAATTCAATTTGTTTGCCCAAGATTTATTTGTAACAGTTACAGACGATAAGAAGCTTTTCGTTGTTACTGTACCGAATTGAACTTCTTTTTTGCCGACAGTTTTAACTAAATTCATTTCATTTTCTGTACGGAAAAAGGGTTTGATTTTTGTACTGCCTCCAGTGGAACGAATATTTGGAATTGTTGCTTCTAGTGCGAGTGCTGGAATCTCATTTACTTCAGCTAACTTTTTCATATTATTGAAGTAAAGAGAAGATGAAAAATGATCGGCAAAATAGATTGCTATACAAACCGCAAGAACAAAACTAACAGTTTGCCAACGCTGTTTCCATTTTATTTTCCAAAATGGGACATTAAGATTTTGTGGTGGTAGTCTTTTCTTGATCGGTGCACTCTTCGTAAGCAATTCATCCAAATACACTTCACATTCCTCACAAGTCTCTATATGATTTTCTAATTCTTCTTGTTCATCACGTGTGAGCGTTCCGTTTTCGTACTTCTCCCATAGTGTTTTAAATTCTGCACATCCCATCTGTATCACTCCTCTATGTTTCTCGCTTCTTTCCGTCCGCGGTGTAATTCAATTTTCACTTTCGCTAATGAGAGACCGGTCATTTCTGCTATTTCTTTATACGAGAATCCGTAGTAATCTCGTAGTAGTAGGACATTTCGTCTTTCGAGCGGAATAGAAGATAAACTTTCTAACCAACTGGCGATCTCAAATTTTACGAAATATTCATGTTCTGTACTTGGCACGTTTGGTAAATGGAATTCTTCCACTGTAGTTGTTTTATATTTTTTTTCTTTTCGATACCAATCGATAAAGGCGTTGTAGGCTATTGTAAATAACCACGGCCTAATTTCTTCGCCTTTATAATAATCAATATGGACGAGCATGCGGTAAAAGGTTTCCTGCATGAGATCTTCAGCAAAATGAGAATCTCCGGTTAGGGAGAGAAGATAGCGAAATAAATCATGCATATGATCTGAATAAATGTCTTCTAATGATTGTTTGCGTTTCACTAATTTCCCTCCCTTCATACATAACAACGAAATACATATAAAAAAGTTGCAATTTTTTATGGAATTATAGTAAAAAACGTCAAGAATTGGATTGCGTTCTCTTTTATCATAATACATATAAGGCGGGTGAACAGAGATGGAAAGCTATGAAACACAAATTCAAAGGTCAATTGATTATATTGAGGAAGATGTAATGGAAAAACAAACGCTGCGTAATTTAGCTCGCATTGCAGGTTTTTCTGAGTCGCATTTTCACCGTGTATTTCAGGCATTAGTAGGTGATACAGTAATGGAGTATGTTCGAAAGAGGAGGTTAGCCCGGGCAGCTTATCAACTTTCTCATACGGATGAAAAAGTTATTGATATCGCGTTTGAACATGGCTTTCAATCTCACGAAACGTTCACGAGAGCCTTTAAAAAATTATTTCAAATGACACCGAGTGAATATCGAAAACAAGAAATCGAAACACCGATGTATTACAGAGTGAATGTAAAGCAAAGAAAATTAAATCCGTATTTAGGGGGCATACAAATGGAATATCGTATTGTAAATAAACCAGAATTTTTAGTGGCGGGTTATGAATTGAAGACGACAAGTAAAGAAGGGAAAAACCATCAAGACATTCCAGTATTTTGGCAAGAATATTTACAAAAAGATCTTGGGACAACAATTCCCAATCGTAAAGATACGAGCCAATGGGTAGAGCTTGGATTATGTACTGATTTTAATTTAGAAACAGGGGACTTCACTTACATTATCGGAATGGAAGTTACAGACTTTGAAAATGTACCAAATGAAATTGCGAAGCGTACTTTCCCGGCAGCAACATATGCAGTATTTACAACGCCGAAAGTTCCTCATGAAGAAATGGTATCGTCTATCCACCAAACTTGGAATGCAGTATTCTCAGAATGGTTCCCGCATTCAGGGTATGAACATTGCGGAGTTACAGAGTTTGAACTGTACGATGAGCGTTGCCACGAAGATAAGAGTGAGTTTGCACAAGTAGAGCTTTGGATACCGGTGAAGAAAAAGTAATAGGGTAAGAGCGAATCATTGGGAGATGGTTCGTTTTTTTTATAAGTGGATTGTTAAATTTGTATTGTTTTATCTGTAATACATATGAAAATGGTAAAATAAAATAGCAATTAAATATTGCGGGTGGAAGGTTATGCCCTTTCTTCATTTTGTGAAGAAAGGAGGTGTAATCGTATGGAATTTCTTTTGCAAATTTTGTTGGAAATTACAAAAACTATAGCTAGAGAAGGTATAGTTTTTGGATTTAAGAAATTAACGGCAAAAAAGCGCAAAAAGAAGACCACCCGTCTGCCTGCGAAGCGTGGGAAGTCTTCTAAGCGCAAATAAGCTTTAGTTGCAACCTTCCACCTTGCGGTAATTAGTTGCAGTGACGGGGTGTTGGAAGCACCTCGTCTACTTCATTTTATGCAAAACTTAGTTAGTTTATACTTCTATTTATAGTATAACAGTTTAGAAATGTATTTGTTAATAGTTTTATTTTTACTTTTACTTTTACTTTGTATAGTAGGGAAGTAGGTTAGTTTTGTCGGTAAGTCGATATATCTAGAAAATCGCTGATATAATTCGAGTTGCGCTGATATATTCAAAAAATCGCTGATATAATTTGAGTTGCGCCGATATATTCAAAAAATCGCCGATATAATTTCATATACCGCTAAAACACCTCAAAAAAAACGATCCACACAATTTCAATTACCGAAAAACTCTCCCAGAAAAGAAAAAAAGACGCCACATAGCGTCTTTCCTACGAACGAAACGGAAATACAAGAATAATCGTCGTTCCTTTTCCGAGTGCACTATCAACGGAAATTGTCCCGTTATGAGCATGAACGAGCTGTTTTGTAATGGCTAGGCCAAGTCCAGTTCCGATGTTGCTTTCTTCTGTGTTTGTTCCGCGGTAATATCGTTCAAATAGAAGTTCTTTCGTTTTTTCATCCATTCCTTTTCCGTCATCTGAAATGGAGAGTGTAAAGGAATTAGCGTTTTGTGATAATTTTACGATGACAGTAGTTGTTTCGTTATTATGTTTTACAGCATTTACTAGTAAGTTTTCGATAATACGCTGGAACCATTTTTCTTCAATGAAATATTGAATTTTATTTGAGCTCGGTACGAATTCAATATTTTGATTTTGGAGTGTTGGATTGTTAATAAATTGCAATAACACTTTTTGAACGAACTGATTGATTTCAACGTTTACGTGTTGGGCAGGAAGGCTGTTATTTTTTAATTGATACGTTAAGCTTAAATCATCAATTAATGTCGTCATATATTGAGATTTCTCTTTCATAACACTACCAAATTGCTGAATATCACGATCAGTCCAGTTATATTGATTCGATTCGAGTAATAATGCGTAGCCATATATAGAGCTAAGTGGTGTTTTTAAATCATGCGTTAGACCGGTAATCCATTCTTCTCGTGTTTGCTGAAGTACTTGCCTCATCGCATCGTTTTTTTTGAGTGTAATAGAAAGGTGTTCTAGTGAACTTGTTACATCTCTAAACAAACGGAACGACCATTTTTCTTTACCAGATCGCCGGAACCTGACAGGTTTTCCTTTTTTACTAATGGGTTCTTCATACTTTCCACCAGCGATATTTTTAAGCCAGCGCATCGCATGTAATAACGGTTTCCCGAATTTATTACCGTACCAAATAGAAAGAATGACTAAATAAACAAATACGATAAGAAGGATTAATCCGCATCCGATGAGAAACTTCTTAGTAAATACATCTTCAATTTCGTCATCTGGATAGTAGTGATCATTTTTCGCAGTCACAACGAGAAGGTTGCCACTATTTGCATCGTAAAAGCTAGACGTGTTTTCTTTATGATTCCACGGTTCTTTTTCATTAAGGGCGATTTGTATTGCTGAAAATGTTTTTTTCTTTCCAGCTGGATAGGCAAAAACCTCTTCGCCATTTTGATTAAATATTTGAAGTGCTGCTTTTTCTTTAGACAGTAACTGTTTTTCTTGATCTGTTAATGTGAACGAATCCATCGTTAAAGAGGAGTGATCCTTTTGAATTGCTGTCAGTAACGCATTGCTTTTTAACATACCACCATAAATAACAAGTACTTTCTTTTCTTCTAATTCAATTTCCCAATATGTAAATTTATAATTACTTTCGATATGATGTTGTATATATGCGACTAAAGATGTCTTCGTATAAGCATTCGGAACATCATTTGGTGTATTAAAGTGGTAGAGGATTTTTCCGTTTTCATCTACAACTTGGAGCCAATCATTTTTCTCCTTTATTAAATCTTGCACTTCAGATTGTAACGAAATATGCCCATCTTCTGAAGAGATGTATCTTGAAATTGTAAAACTATCAGAATCTGGAATATTAGGTTCGTATAAAGTACTAGTAAGAAGAAAAATTAAATAAGTAAAAGCAGCAACTACAGCGATAAGTAATGTAACTAAAACAAAAACGTGTTGCATGATAAATTGAATAATAAGTCGTTTATTAAAATTCATATCGTCACCCTACTTTGTAACGAACTTATAACCAAGCCCGCGAACGGTTTTTATATATTCTGGTTTACTTGGATCGTGTTCAATTTTTTCACGTAGTTTTCGAATGTGGACCATAACAGTGTTGTCATCGCCATTATAGGCAGGTGCTCCCCAAACTTTTTCGTATATTTCCTCTTTCGAAAATACGTAGTTCGGATTCTCGCAAAAGAAGAGTAGTAGTTGAAAGAGTTGAGCGGAACATTCGACAATGTGACCATCCACTGTCAGTTCTGCAGAGTGCTGATCAATTTCAAATCTGCCAAATGAAATCGAGTGTGATTTTTGTTCGTGTGGTACGGTTTGTTTCATATGTCTCCGAAGCTGTGCTTTCATACGTGCTACTACTTCTAATGGATTAAAGGGCTTCGTAATATAATCATCCGCACCGTATGAAAATCCGGATATTTTATCTAAATCAGATGCTTTTGCTGATAGGAAGAAAATTGGACAATCTGTTTGTTGGCGAATGATTGGACAAATATCAAAACCGGATTGTCCAGGAAGCATTACATCTAAAATAATTAAATCGTAATTGTTTTGCTTAGTTAGAGATAAAGCTATTTCAGCTGATGTTGCAGTTGTAATATGAGAAAAACCTTCTTTTTCAAGAATGGTAGTTAGTAATTGTAAAATTGCTGTTTCATCATCAACAAGTAAAATATTTGCTTGGTACATAAAAATCCCTCCTAATTTTCTCGAATATCATATCATCATTTTGTAACTTATGGAATTTTTAAGGAAATTTTAAGGTTTTCTTTCGCAAAAAATTAAGAATCAAATGATATGATAAAAGTAACATAGGGGAGGAGATGAGTGTGAATCCGTTTCAAGTGATGCGAGCTAGATATTTTTTAATTGTATTTGCACTATTAATTTTAATAGCGAGAAGTAGTGGCGATTTGCTAACAAGTATATTTCATATACAAAATTCTTCTTTTATAAATATCCTTATATTCTATATCCTTCCGATCGTATGGATTTTTTATGAGTATAGAAAGCATCGCATTTCATTTTCATTGTTTGTTAATAAAAATGAAACATTTAACTTGGTGCAAGTTTTATACATTACGGTTATGTTGTGCATGTTTAGTTACGGGTATCTTATTTTGTATATGTATAGTTTTGCATGGATTACACCGGACTTTATTATGAATGCATTGCATGAACCGATTATAGATAGTACTGGGGGATATGTATATCAAGTCATTAGGGTCGTATTCATCGCACCAATTATCGGGGAGTTTGTTTTTCGCGGATTTTTACTTCAACGTTTTGCAACAAAATGGGGAACGAGCATAGCGACCATCGTTGTAGCAATATTGTTTGCGTTGTTACATGTTGATTTCCTCGGTGCAGCCATATTCAGCATCGTATTATCAATCGTATATATTCGTACGAAAAGTTTACTCATGCCAATTGCAATACATATGTTAAACAATGCATTTATAATGGGTGCGTCTTTTTTAATAAGTAGAGAAAAAATTATGAGTTTTGCCGATTTCTCAAATTATACGACATTCTTTCCTGGACTTATTATTTTTATAACAGGATTAAACTTAGTACTTATCTTTTTATTTGTTAATCGTAAATATTGGAGTAAAGAAGTGCCAGTTATATATGCAGAGCAGGAAAAGAGCTTTTCAGATATAGTGGGGAGTAAATGAGATGAAGAAGACGGTTGAAAAAATATTAAAAGAGATTATAGATGCTACGTCTATTACAGATATGTGTGATAAAAGCGTTTGTCATTGGCTTCAACCTGTAGTAGATACGATTGTGTTTCCAGAGTAGTACTTATTTTCTAGTACTCATTTAAAAGAAAATATTATTTCTCTTCTTATTGTGTTCGGGGTTTTACTAATATTTGGTCTAATTGTAGAAGAAATGATGAAGCGCATCTTCAGAAAGAATGAAGAGAAGTATATGTGGATTCATAAAGTATTCGAGAAAGTAATGGTGGCTTTCCTTTTGTTTTATGGTATAAAAACAATCATTTACTTTATAGCTTTGAAACATCATTAATTCGAAATTTGAAAGGGATGTATAAAATTATATGAATGAAACGATATCATCAAATAAGTTTTTTTATTTGATTTTACTTAGTCTAGTGTTAATAACGACAGTGAATGTTATTTTGCGCTGGGAGGAAGCTTACTTTTTCATGTATTTAGCGCTTCATTTGCTAGGGATTTTATGTATAAGTGGTGGAGTGGTTACTGAAAAAAAGAATGAAGAAAGAGTTAATTATATGTGTGTGATCGGTCTTGTTTTACTTTTAGCTGTACAGGGTATTATGAAATATAGTTCTTTCTCTTTACAAGATTTTAATTTATTAATAGATGTACTTCCTTAAAGAGGCTTTTTATGTTATCTAAAAAGCAAGTAGGGTACGTGTGTTGGTTTGTACGTGCGATCCTTATTCCGGATTATGAACTAAAGAAAGTGTTTAAAGATAGGTAAAACTCTTCTTGTGTAGAAGAGTTTTTTTATGTAAATAAAAGGATCTCGAGCAATTCACATAATAAGCTTGTTCTAATTTAGCGTGTACGAACTTACAATAATAATAGACAGGCAGCATAGAGGAGGGAATAGCGTGAGGAAGGTTATCGGTTGGTCGCTTTTTTTGTACGTTGGATTTGCGTTACTTATATATTGGTATTTATTTGGATGGAATCATGAACTTATTCCGGACATGTATAAGGGAACGAGTGCAGATCCAGAAACGTTTATGAGTACGAGAGAGCTTACGCTAAGCCAAGATTATTCGCGCGTGAAAAATTTACTATACTTTTTAGCGACGCCTCTTGAATGGATTATTTTATTATTTGTACTTGTGCTAGGTATTTCAAGAAAGTTTGAGAAATGGTCGAAGGAAACGACTAAAATAAGTGTTTTGCAAGTTGCGATTTATTTCTTTTATTTATCATTATTGACAACAGTGCTTGCCTTACCGATGCAATGGATTGGCCGGAAAGTGTCCGTTGATTACGGCATTTCCACACAAAGTACACAAAGCTGGATAAAAGATCATGTTATCGGTTTTTGGGAAAGTTATGCGACTATGTTAATTGTAGTTACCGTTCTATTATGGCTTATCCGTAAATTTCCGAAGAGATGGTGGCTCGCAGGATGGGCGCTCTCTGTTCCATTTACAATCTTTTTAACATTCATACAGCCTGTCGTTATTGATCCGCTTTATAACGACTTCTCGACGCTGAAAAATAAAGAATTAGAAACGAAAATTTTAGCGATAGCAGACAAAGCGGATATTCCTGCTAAACACGTATATGAAGTAAATATGTCAGAAAAAACGAATGCATTAAATGCTTACGTAACAGGAATTGGCCCTAACGCCCGTATTGTAATGTGGGATACAACGCTTAAGCAGTTAAAAGATAAAGAGATTTTATTTATCATGGCCCATGAAATGGGGCATTATGTTATGAAGCATATATATTTTGGCGTTGCAAGTTATGTATTGCTATCGTTTATAGGTATGTTTTTAATTAGTCGTATTATAAATATGTGTATTCGCAAATGGGGAGATACATTGCAAATTTCAAAAGTGGCATGTTTCTCCATTTTACCTTTATTTTTCTTAATTTCTTCTATACTCTCATTTGCAGTACAACCAGCAACAAACTATGTTTCACGTATAGAAGAAAGAGCGGCAGATCAATATGCTTTAAATATGACGAAGGACGGAAAATCTGGTGTGAAAACTTTTCAATATTTATCAAAAACAAGTTTAAGCCAAGTGAATCCGCCTGCGTTAGTGAAATTTTTCTTATACACGCACCCACCAATTTTTGAAAGAATTCATACGTTTGAACAATATGAGAAACAAAGAAAAAAGGAGTAGCTATTATGCTACTTTTTTTTATAGAGATATAAGTTTCGTATTGGGAATATTTATCATTGCTTTTTATTGCGATTTTGTAAATAATAAGCTATAAAATTCTAAAAATCTATATATAAAGGAATAAAGGTGAAAAAATGTATTTTTTACAAAATTTAAAAGTGAAATATAAATTATTAGCGCTTATTTCATTAGCAGTTTTAGGTATGGTAATTATAAGCAGTGTAGCAATTAATTCTATTAATAAGATTAAGCACGATACAGAGGTTGTAGTAGATGATTATCAATATTCTGCAATTTTATTAGAAGGAATGCTTCGCACACAAAATTCACTAGAATATAACTTATTAGAGTTAATTACGGCATCACAAAATGAAGTGGCAAATAAAGAGGGAATAATTAATAATATTGAGGGTGTTGCAAAACTCATAAATATCCAAAAATGAATGCATAAAGAAACCCGTTTTCCTGGAAGAATGATAG
>NZ_JBNPJZ010000250.1:0-441 GCF_050312695.1 Bacillus sp. AF62
TTTATTACCAAGTGAAACATTATTTGAGAGCAGGGATATTGTAAGGTGACTCGATGAGAGGTGTTTCACATGAAAAACGAGTAGAAAAAACGGTAGTGGTGTTACAAAAACAACAGAAAGTGAATACAGAGCGTGTAGTGGGGAGAATGAGGCAGGTTACAAGGAAGTTTTATAGAAAAATAAAAAGATTGTGTGTCTGGTTCGTGTTTCCTTGTAGCGGATATATTGAAATTGGTTTATTTATCCAAAATAAAGGAGTTAGTATGTACCAACCCCTTCATTCTAGGCATGTCAAAATTCAGGAGACCTCCTATGTATAGGAGATAGTTATAATATATTTGAAAGGAGAGAATTTATTCTTGTGCATTCCATATTTTTGGTAAGACATACAAAAAATATGATGAGGTTATGTGAAAAATGAAAAGAGCATCTACGCAGAGA
>NZ_JBNPJZ010000251.1:0-433 GCF_050312695.1 Bacillus sp. AF62
CAGTTGCGTAGCGAATGTTCATCGCTCCAACGATATCGCGATGTTTCTCAAATCCACATTGACACTTATATTTTCTAACTTGTGCCTTGTTCTTTTCAGTGCATTTTGGACATGTTTGACTTGTATAAGAAGGGTTCACATATTCAACCTGTATATCAACTAACTTTGCTTTGTACTCGACGAAGTGTGCGAGATGATAGAATGACCAAGTGTGTAGATTTTTTTCGTTTTTACGGCTTGTCTGTGCCGTCTGTCTCATGTTCGTTAGTTGTTCCAATCGAATGACAGAGATAGTATTATCCGTTGCAAAATCAACGCTTTCACGACTCACTTTGTGATCTTGGTCTTGCATCCATCTTTGTTCCTTATCATCAAGTTGCCGAAGGGCATTTAGTTTTTTAGCTTCTCCTAGCTTCCTACGAACACTTCGAAA
>NZ_JBNPJZ010000252.1:0-430 GCF_050312695.1 Bacillus sp. AF62
ATTTTTGATGCTGATACTAGTCTACATGATAAGAGTATGGACAAAGCACAAAAAAGTTTTCAAGTTTCTTATTTTTTTGTGGAAAATATGTAATTATGTATTAGATATCAAAAAATTCAGGTATCCTGTTCGGTTGAGAAAAAAACGAAATCGTTTACAATTTTATTCTAATCTGTTTCAATAAAGGTAGAAAGACTTTAAAGAAGAATGATGAATAAAGAAGTACTGCTATCATTTATTATACTCATATTTGTTACATACGGGGAGGCATAGGAATGTCAATTGCAATTGCAGTCTTAACATTTATTGGGGGTGCTGCACCATTAATAGCACAATTGTTAAAAGCATTTATATAGGTTAAGAGATATCTTATCTTGTAAAAGTAATAAGATACTTTGCTAGTATGTATTGTATTTGCCCCTTTGGGGCT
>NZ_JBNPJZ010000253.1:0-423 GCF_050312695.1 Bacillus sp. AF62
GCTAGTCGTGGAAGAAAAGCATCCACAATTAAACGATATGTCTATGATATTGAGGACTTTGGAAGATGGCTGCAAACATCGAACCATTTTCAAGAAAAGAACGCATGGAACAAGATAGATCAAGAGGATTTTGAAGCCTATTTTCAGGAACTCATATACAAACGAAAGTATGGAGAGAAAACCATTCATCGCATTGCAGTCGTGTTAAAGAAATTGTATCAGTTCTTGGATATACCAAGTCCTATTGTAGAAATGCAGGGAATTACTCCACCGAATAGGGCCCTACGCAAAGAGGACTTTATTACGAAAGAAGAAGAGAAAAAGCTGAAAAACATTCTTTCTTCACCTGAAGGATTGTCAGAAGAACAACTTTCCGTTCGACCGCTTCTCATAGATCGAAATGTATCCATCCTATCACTTCTT
>NZ_JBNPJZ010000254.1:0-423 GCF_050312695.1 Bacillus sp. AF62
ATGGTAATTGCCTACAGGTATGCCTTGCAGGCGTTTATAGAAGTGTATGAGTTAACAAAGCAGAAAGAGGTGACGCCATTTTGAATGCTTCTATTGCAGAATTAGAACAGGCATTATTTGTACGCCAACGGAAGTTAGCTGAACACAGGCGTGAATTAGAAAGGTTAATAGAAAAGAAGCCGATTGTGGAGAGAAATATTAGGGATACGGAAAGTGAGATTTTTGACCTGGAAGCTGCCGTTTTTGTTCTGAAAAATATGACGAAAGGGTGAATAGATTGGAAATCACCAACGGTGCTCAAATTACGAAAAGTAAAAAGGCGAAAATCATTATCTACTCCAAGCCGGGTAACGGAAAGACAACGGTCGCGGGATTGTTACCTGGAAAAACGTTAGTCCTGGATATTGATGGGACAAGCCAAGT
>NZ_JBNPJZ010000255.1:0-419 GCF_050312695.1 Bacillus sp. AF62
CTTGAAAATAGCAGACAGAGTTGCTTATTGGCAGGTGTAGCGATTTTATTAAAAAGATTTTAAACAGGTTCTTAGATAAATGGGATGTTTTACTAACAATTTTAATATAGTGCTAGTTAGGGGGAAACGGTTATTTAAAGGGTTTTTGCCGTTTTTTTTATTTGGAAATCTTGAAATAATTAAGATTTCTTGGCAGTAATTAAAGAAATAAGTCTATGATAAAATATAAAATAAAGCATATTTATAACAAAAACAGCCCCAATTTCTCATTAGGAATTAGGGTTGTTTTTATATGATGAGACATACTTTGACTTTTAGGAACGGATATTTTCAAATGATAATCATTCATGAAATAATGATATGTTATAATTTTCATAATATATATGCAAAGAAGGGATGGAATGAGCACACAAATTAAG
>NZ_JBNPJZ010000105.1:0-417 GCF_050312695.1 Bacillus sp. AF62
TGCAAGTAAACTTAGAGAATAAGACGATGATTGCTGTTCCAAGTAAAAGCATTGTAGAAAAAGGCGATGATGCATTTGTTTATGTTGAGGATAAAGGGAAGCTTCGTAAACAAAATGTGAAAAAAGGTTCTACTGATGGAGACTGGACAGAGGTTGTAGAAGGCGTAACAGTGGGGCAAAAGGTGGTTAAAAATCCTTCCGACGATGTGTATGACGGAATGGAAGTGAAAGAGAAATGATTACGTTAAATAATATTGCTAAAACGTATTATCAAGGAAAATTGGCGGTGCCGATTTTGCATGGTATTAGTTTAACGATTCAGAGTGGTGAGTTCGTTTCGATTATGGGACCGTCTGGTTCTGGTAAGTCGACGCTTATGAATATTATCGGTTGTTTAGATCGTCCAACAGAAGGCGA
>NZ_JBNPJZ010000256.1:0-410 GCF_050312695.1 Bacillus sp. AF62
TATTACAAAAGAGCTGTTGATAGCCAAATACAACCAACAATACTTATGCATGATGATGTGGATACATCACGTTTCCGCGATGGTACTTTAACAATATCTCAATTCCCGGTGAAAGGAGAAAATTACTATACCGGTAGCTTTGGTATTGTTAAAGGTTATGATGCGGATCAAACTCCACATTATTGTGCTAAATTAAATGTGGATACAAAAGGGGATGTATCTCTTAATGGAGATAACTATATTTATATTACTGGTAAGAATGGAGTCACCCTAAGGTCTGATAAACAATTTAGCGTTTATACTAATACAATTCGTTTAGATTCTGTTAGCCACGTAGATATTCTTACTGGTGGGGCTTTGTTTATGAAAAGTAATCAGAATACAGAGGTCAATTCTGGTGGGCATACAAT
>NZ_JBNPJZ010000257.1:0-401 GCF_050312695.1 Bacillus sp. AF62
ACTCGACATGTTATGTATAACTGTTCAGCAAGTCGTCCAACACTTGCATCTAAAACAAAAACAAGTTCGGCTGAACCAAATACAAATGAACTGAAGTTTGTTTCTAGCCCAATTGTTTTAGTACCCGGTGGAAGACCAATGGTAAAAACGAAAACGACTGCTAAAACAACACAAGCAATTTATAACGACTGGTACAAAAAAGTATATGTAAAAACACCAGTAGCACCAAAAGGAGCGTAATTATAAATGGAAAAGACAATTACTATAGATGGAAAACAAGTTCGATTAAAAAGTACAGCAGCAACCGTTAAACGATATAAAGCACAATTTAGACGTGATTTATTTGCTGATATGTTTAAGTTAGGGATTTTGTCTCCTTCAAATCCTCAAGAGGGTTCACT
>NZ_JBNPJZ010000258.1:0-392 GCF_050312695.1 Bacillus sp. AF62
TTCTTCTTCTTTTTTTGTTCTTGTTCAATCTCTTCTTGTATCGTTTTGTCTACGACTTCTTTTATTTCTGGTCTCATCTCATCCCTCCCCCCTTACGAAACGAATCATAATTGATTTGAATGCTTTTTAACGATTACCCCATATGCAAGAGCTAAAAGAATCGGTATAATCGCCAAAGTATGAAATAGAAACATTAAAACAGTAGATTGCTGGTTTTGTATAAAATCTAATAATCCAAAATGACCGATTCCTACAAACCAAATGAAAAAGGCTAGTTTGGCCCTATCATCAATGTGACAATGTGTTTCCTGATGTATGATTTGGAGAGCGAGAAGAATGAGCGTATACCAAATAAGTAATCCTAAACCTATCCATCCTAATAAATCGGTCGG
>NZ_JBNPJZ010000075.1:0-80489 GCF_050312695.1 Bacillus sp. AF62
CTATCTATTGCATGTTCAGCTAGTTTTTCTGATTCATAACATTGCATATTTATTTTAGTTTTGCAACACCCTCATATAAGTAAAGTGTTTTGAAATTAGGAATATTTGACTAGAATCTTAATGATAGAAATTAAATGTCAGATAAGTACTTTCCAACATACAGACCACTTGCAGCTGCTTGAGATAATGAGTGCGTAACGCCTGAACAATCTCCAATTAAAAATAGCCCATGTATACTAGTTTCAAAATGATTATTAATTTTTATCGTAGGAGCATAGAACTTTCCATCAATTCCATATAGTAAAGTATGTTGATCAATAGGTTCTTGTATAAATTGTTCTAAACGTAATAAAAATTCTTTGAGCCCTTCAATATATAATTGAGGAATTTCTTGATTCAAATCTCCATAATCCCCCTGTAGTGTAGGCTGTATACGGCTATGTTCCATGCTGTTTTCCGCCGTAGGTTGTTTCTTTAGTAAGTCCTCTAAGCGCTGTATAACAATCCGATCTCGTCCTTGGTTAATGCCTTTAATAATTGAACTTGCGTATACATTTGCTTCTTTGAGAGTTGGAAAATAGCGAGGAATAAATAAAGTGAAATTTAAATTAGAAGTGCCAGTTCCTTGCTCTCGAAAATTTTGACCGTCAGGCATAACTAAACCTTCTTCGTACTTTCGAATGATGCGTCCTTTTGGATTCATACAGTAAGTAGTTGCTGTGAAATGCTCACCTTGATAAGAAAGTTTTGTTTCAAAAGTATCTTTTAATATAGAACGTAATTGATGTTCTTTCATTTCTACTCTAATCCCTAAATCTACACGTGTTTGCTCCTGAGAAATATTTAGGGAACTGCACATTTCTTTTAACCAATCGGCCCCAGAGCGCCCAGTTGCAAATACTAGTTGCTTAGTTTGAACTGTTCCTTGATTTGTATCTATTGTAAAATGATCTTCCTGTTTCAGAATATGTTGTACATCTATATGAAATTGGATCTTTATTTTCGTCAGTAAAAATTCATAGAGCTGCTGAAAAATGTTACTGGAAAGTGTAGTACCAAGATGTCTTACTTCTGTTGTTAGCATTTGTAAACCACACGCTTCAGCTCTCTTAGTGAGACTTGAATTTTCAGTAGAATATTTTGAAACTGAACTTCCACCAAACTGACATAGAATTTCATCTACTTCAGCCATGAGTTGTATAAAACCCTCTTTACCGACTTTTTTCTCAAGTTCTCCGCCAAATCCGTTTGTATAATTAAATTTCCCTTCAGATTTGCCTAAACCACCAAACCCGAAATATTTATCACATGTAGTACAATTACACACTTTTCCTTCGTCTAAAGGACAATGGCGATCTTCTAGCGCTTTACCTTTATCAAGAATTAAAACTTTTTTGTTACTTTTAGCTAGTGAATAAGCCATAAAAATGCTACTTACTCCAGCGCCGATAATCGTAACATCATACATATTCTTCCACCTGCTAACGAATAGTTTGTTTTTTATTTTTCTAGTGTATAACAATTTTATGAAGTTAAGAAATAGCTTTTATTAATAAAGTGGGAGTTTTTGAACTTGATGCTTTATTAATTTCTACGAGTGGTGGAGTAAATACAAAAATTTTTATTTGAAAGAAGAAACAGTTTAAAAAATAACTATGTCATATGATTAATAACATCTTACATAGAAAAAAACAGACCTTTTAAGTGAAGAGGTCTGTTAATGATTTTAAATCTTATTTAGCAAACACATGATTACCAATTACTGCTACTGTTTGACGTGTCGTAATCCACTTGTCCGTTGATGTTTTTGGATTGTAGAAATAAATCCAGTCTGAATCTACTCCATTTGTGGAGATAGCCTCTTCTACAGCCATTTTTGCTTCTGCACTTGCAGGTTGATTAATTCTTCCATCTGTAACAGGAGTAAATGCATATCCGTATTTAATAGGTTCATAAATAACGCCTGTTATTGTATTTGGAAAACCTTTTGCATTTACACGATTTAGTATAACTTTGGCTACTGCTACTTTTCCTTTATAGGATTCGCCACCTGCTTCAGCGGTAACTAAGCGTGCCATTAAGTCTTTTTCTTTTTGTGAAATACTTGAGTTGATTTTTAAATGTTGTCCTGTATAAAGCTTGTTTCCGACTGTATTGTTAATTTGTTTTATAGATTGGACAGTGACATTGTAACGCTTTGCTATCGTTTCTAATGAATCTCCCGGTTGTACTTGATAAATAATTTGTTCAGAAATGTTCGCAGGCTTGGCGTTTTGAGGAACAGTGATTTCATTTGATTTCACGGACCCTGGAATATGTAACTGTTCGCCAATAAAGGTTTTATCGTTTCCTTTATTATTAGCCTGTTTAATGGATTGTATTGAAACTCCGTATTGTTTACTAATGCCCCAAAGTGTATCGTTCTTTTTTACTGTATGAATGGTAGAAGCTTCAGCTGTACTTTGACTACATACGAATGTAATTGCGGCCGCAGATAAAGGAATTATATGTTTTATTTTTAGTAATTTCATTGTAAATCCTCCTAAGAAAAAATTAAGGTGAAACGATTAAGTAATGTAGTTTGAAATGTGTATATGCGTAATATATTAATGTAAGTATATTAGCACATATAAAATAAATAATCACTATAAGTTTCATATTCATTTAGTGTAGAGTCAGAATATGAAATATTGCATATGAAAATACATTGAAGTTCATATTTCTGATTACTATAATCTATTTAGTAGAAAGGGAATACGTTATAGAATTAATCATTATAGATTAATATAATGATTAATAATTATTAATAGGAGGATTGATGTAATGAAAATATTTCAAAAAATGTGTGCGTCAACTGTAATCATTACAACACTTTTAGGAACAGGAGGCACTATCAATAGTGTATATGCTGATTCTATAGAACAGCAGAGTAAATTAGGGATAGAACAAGAAACAGATAAGCAAATCATTGTAAAATTTAAAGCGAATTTGGATTTGCCATATGAAGATGGTATTGAAAAACAAATACAATCTCAAACGAATGATAAAGTAATAAAAGATCTTTTGACAGAATATCCAGATGTAACATTTACTCGTTTATTCACATCTGTAAGCCCGGAACAAATACAAAACCTTGAAGTGAAAGCACCTAATCATGTATCTACAAGTCTATTAAACTACTATATTCTTCAAAATCAAAATAGTGAGTATGAAGAAGAAATAGTAGATAAGTTAAAGGCATCTTCTTTAATAGAAGATGCGTATATGAAGAAACAAGAGAAAATAATGCCACCTGAAGTGCAATCATCAAGTGTAGCTCTTAATCCTAATAACAATCCTAGATTTAAAAAACAAGGTTATCTTGAAGCAGCCCCATACGGTATTAATGCGCCTTTCGCCTGGGGAATTCAAGGCGGTAATGGAAATGGTATTACTTTTGTTGATATGGAATACGGATGGCTATTAAATCATGAGGATTTATTACATCAAAATATTGAATTAATGTCTGGAAGAAATATAAATCAGCATGTCGGTCATGGGACGTCTGTACTAGGAATTGTATCCTCTGAGGACAATGAAGTCGGGAATATTGGGATTGCGCCAAAAGCGAAAGCAAAGGTTATCTCTCAAATAAGAGATAACGGACAGTATAATACGGCTGATGCAATATTAAGCGCTGTAAATCAGTTAGAAGCTGGGGATGTTTTATTATTAGAGGCGCAAGCATCCTTTGATGGATATGGTGATAAATATTTACCTGTTGAAGTACAACCAGATATTTTTGATGCAATTCGTGCTGGTACAGATAAGGGAATTGTAATTATAGAGGCTGGAGCAAATGGGTGGAATGATTTAGATCAGTTCAAAGATAGAAAGGGTAAGCAAGTCTTAAATCGTAATAGTAAAGATTTTAAAGATTCGGGTGCAATTATGGTAGGAGCTGGCTCTTCATCTTTCCCTCATGAACGTATGTGGTTTTCGAATTATGGAAGCCGTATTGATGTGTACGGATGGGGAGAAAATGTAGATACAACTACAGCCGAGCAAAGTAGAAGTGCTGTAAATCTTTATACTTCAAGCTTTAGCGGAACATCTAGTGCTTCGCCAATTATTGCTGGGGCAGCGACTTTAGTACAAAGCATTGCTAAAGAACATTTAGGACAACCATATAGACCAAGTGAACTAAGAGCAATATTAAGCAACCAGAGCACAGGAACAAAATCTAAAGATCCATATGCAGATAAAATTGGTGTTTTACCAGATTTGAAGTCTATACTAGTAAACTTAGGTTATGAACAAAGAAAATCAAACGGTGGAAATGAGTTACAAGTAACAGAAAATGAACCAAACAATGAGCCTAGACAGGCAAATAAAGTTAACTTTCATACACCGGTGAAAGGAACGCTACATACTAGTGATAGAGTAGATGTATTTACTTTCCAAATTGACTCGCCGGAAAATATTAATATTTCTCTACTAAATGAACAAAATATCGGAATGACATGGGTACTTCATCATGAATCAGATTTAAATAACTATGTAGCATATGGTGAAAATGAAGGAAATGTAGTTAAAGGAACTTATAATGCAAAGCCAGGGAAATATTATTTATACGTCTATAAATATGAGAATAAAGATGGTTCATATGTATTGAACATAAAATAAGCAAAAGGAACTTCAGATGAAGTTCCTTTAAATTTTTCTAATTTAGTATATGTGAATGATTTTTTAACTTTACTTCTATGCAATATTTCATATTGATGAAATGTTATTTATTTTTTATGAACTAGCTTATATTATATTCAATAAGTTTGATGTAAAAACAGAAAAAGTGAGGGATAATAATGAGCAATAAGAAGTTAATTTTGAAATTATTCATATGTAGTACAATATTTATCACATTTGTATTTGCTTTACATGATAAGAGAGTAGTTGCAGCTAGCTCTGTTAATGAGCTTGAAAATTGGTCAAAATGGATGCAACCTATACCTGATAATATCCCGTTAGCACGAATTTCAATTCCAGGAACACACGATAGTGGGACGTTCAAGTTGCAAAATCCGATTAAGCAAGTGTGGGGAATGACGCAAGAATATGATTTTCGCTATCAAATGGACCATGGAGCTCGCATTTTTGATATAAGAGGACGTTTAACAGATGATAATACGATAGTTCTTCATCATGGGCCATTATATCTTTACGTAACACTGCATGAATTCATAAATGAAGCGAAACAATTTTTAAAAGATAACCCGAGTGAAACAATTATTATGTCTTTAAAAAAAGAGTATGAGGATATGAAAGGGGCAGAAGGTTCATTTAGTAGTACGTTTGAAAAAAATTATTTTGTTGATCCTATCTTTTTAAAAACAGAAGGAAATATAAAACTTGGAGATGCTCGTGGGAAAATTGTACTACTAAAAAGATATAGTGGTAGTAATGAATCTGGAGGATATAATAATTTTTATTGGCCAGATAATGAGACGTTTACCACAACTGTAAACCAAAATGTAAATGTAACAGTACAAGATAAATATAAAGTGAATTATGATGAGAAAGTAAAATCTATTAAAGATACGATGGATGAAACGATGAACAATAGCGAGGATTTAAATCATCTATATATTAATTTTACAAGCTTGTCTTCTGGTGGTACAGCATGGAATAGTCCATATTACTACGCTTCTTATATAAATCCTGAAATTGCAAACGATATAAAACAAAAGAATCCTACAAGAGTAGGCTGGGTAATTCAAGACTACATAAATGAAAAGTGGTCACCATTATTGTATCAAGAAGTTATAAGAGCGAATAAGTCATTAATAAAAGAATAAAGATGATGAGAGTAAGAAGCGATAAAATATATCGCTTCTTTTTCTTTTCCAATAACCAACAATAGAAATTGTACTTTTATAATAGAAAAAAATAAAAACATAAGATATAATCATACATATAAAATTTGTACCTATAAATTTTATATATGTGAATGAATTTGATTTGTTGTAATGAAATGGAGGTATATACTATGAAGTTTCCACATGATTTTTTATTCGGAGCTGCTTCAGCTTCTTATCAAGTAGAAGGTGCATGGAATGAAGATGGAAAAGGTGTTACGAATTGGGACGAGTTTTCAAAAATTCCTGGCAAAACATACAATGGAACAAATGGTGATGTAGCTGTTGATCATTATCATCGATATAAGGAAGATGTTCGCTTAATGGCTGAGATGGGATTAGAATCGTATCGTTTTTCTATTTCTTGGGCGAGAATATTGCCGACTGGAGATGGAAAGGTAAATGAAAAAGGGATTGAATTTTATAACAACTTAATTGATGAATGTTTAAAATACGGGATTGTGCCGTTTGTCACTTTATATCATTGGGATTTACCATTACCGTTAGAAAAAGATGGTGGATGGACGAATAAAAGAACAGCAGAGGCTTTCGTAAAATATGCAGAAACTTGTTTTAAGGCATTTGGTGACAGAGTTAAGCATTGGATTACTTTTAATGAGACCGTAATGTTTTGTGGATTAGGTTATTTAAAAGGTGCACATCCACCAGGAATACAAAATGATGTTCCAAAGTATTTTCAAGCGACTCATTATGTATTTTATGCACACGCGAAAACAGTTGCGGTGTACAAGCAGCTGAAACAATATGGTGAGATTGGGATTACACATGTTTTCTTACCAGCTTATAGTGTGGATGATCAAAAAGAAAATATACAAGCAGCAAATCATGCGAATGAATATGAAACGTATTGGTATTATGATCCAATTTTAAAAGGCGAGTATCCGTCTTATGTTGTACAACAATTAAAGGAAAAAGGATGGACTCCTAATTGGACGGTTGCAGAATTAGAAATCATTAAACAAAATGCAGAAGAAAATGATTTTATTGGCTTGAATTATTATCAACCAATACGAGTAGAAAGATACGATATGGATATAAAGAGTGAGGAACATTCTCGAGAAAACTCAACGCTTGCTCCAGGTAACCCTTCTTTTGATGGTTTTTATCGAACAGTTAAAATGGATGATAAAACATATACAAAATGGGGATGGGAAATATCTCCCGAAGGTTTCTTAGAGGGATTGCATATGTTGAAAGCGCGTTACGGTGACATAAAGATGTATGTAACGGAAAATGGACTTGGTGATGAAGATCCAATCATTGACGGAGAAATTGTAGATGTTCCGAGAATTAAATTTATTGAAGCGCATTTAAAAGTAATGAAGCGTGCAATTGAAGAGGGAATTAACTTAAAAGGTTATTATGCATGGTCAGTGATTGATCTTTTAAGTTGGTTAAATGGATATAAAAAGCAATATGGCTTTATTTTTGTCGATCATAATGATAACTTAAAACGTAAGAAGAAACTTTCGTTTCATTGGTATAAACGTGTGATCGAAACGAGAGGGGAAGAGTTATAACAGATAAAAGAGTATTTTAGGAGAAAGTGTATGAGTGCAAAGTATAAACAAATTGCAGATGTGTTAGAGCAAAACATTCGAGATGGGCTTTTTAATGAAACGAAAAAACTACCTACAGAAGAAGCGTTGATGAATCGATTTGAAGTAAGCCGTAATACGATACGTAAAGTAATTAGTCAGCTTGTGAATAGAGGTTATATTTTTCAAGTGCAGGGTAGTGGCATGTTTTTACGCGAAACTTCTGTAACAGATTACATTAATTTAGGAAGTTTACGTGGATTAACGAAAAATCTTGTTTCACAAAATATTGAAACGAAAGTGTTAGAGCTGGAAGTAATAGATGCGGACGAAGAGATAGCAAAGCGGATGCAATGCGAAGCTGGAACTAGGTTGTATTTTTTGAAGCGCTTAAGAATTGTAGATGCTAAACCATTCTCTATTGAAGTAAGTTATTTCAAAAAGGATATTATTCCATATTTGAACGAAGAAATAGCATTAAGCTCTGTATACAGTTATTTCATTGAAGATTTACGATTAAATATTGGTTTTGCTGATAAAGTTATTAGTTGTGAAAAAGTAAATAAAGAAAATGCACAGCTTTTAGAATTAAATGAAGGTGATCCGGCGCTTCTTATTGAAAATACAGTGTATCTTGTAAATGGAACAATTTTTGAGTTATCTCAGTCGATGTTTCATTATGAAAAGGCGAAACTTTTAAATCGAATTAATTTTAAATGAAAAATTATCGTGTGAAAAAAGCAACTGGTCCTAAGTGATCAGTTGCTTTTTATTTTTTTTAAGTGGATGAGCAAAAAAACACGAAAGTGGTTGGTCCGCTTTTTGCAAACATCTATTATGATAAGAGAAGAAAGGTAGTATGTTATCAACGTTTTAAAGAGGAAGGTTTTTATGTAAGTTCTTTAATTAAAATAGATGGGTCTTAGAGAGGTGAAAAGACAATGAGTTTTGCAATTTCACTAGTCGTTATTATTGTAATTGTATCGCTATTTGGGACTGTACTAGTTGCAAGAAACGTGGAGGAGAATTACGGTAAGTCTACAAAAAGAAATGTGAAAAACTTATCTGCAATCTATATTCTTCTTCTTTTTGTTCTACTGGCCGGGGTAACATGGTACGCGGTAATGATTTAATAGTTTGTAAAAGAACTGAAATGAGAGTATGAAGTTGGAATTTCAGAAGCTATTGAGTAATCAGAAAGAGAACCATTTTGGATATATCCATTTACGGATAAGAAAATGTGACTAATTAATACTATTTTTACGGTGAATACTGTTAGTAAAAAATGAGGATAGTTCGTTTTGAAAGGAGGAAACTAGATGGAATGGAAACCAAATCGTGCAGATAAGACACCTGTATATAAACAAATTGCTGATTATATTGAAAGAGGCATTTCTTCAGGTGAATTTCCTTCTGATAGTAAGTTACCTTCTGAGCGTATATTGGCAAAGGAATTACAGGTGAACCGGAGTACAATAGTAGCTGCGTATGAAGAATTAAAATCACTTGGAGTAGTAGAACGGCAAAAGGGAAGCGGAACACGGGTTAATACAGACATATGGGGTGTCTCACATAAACGAATACCGAACTGGGGTAGGTACGTGGAGGATGGATCGTTCTTACCTAACGTACCACTCGTTCAACAAATTCGAACGGAAACACAAAAAGATGATTTAATTAATTTAGCGAGTGGTGAACTGTCACCAGAATTAATTCCGAGTGATAGATTTCGAACAATTTTGGCGGAGAAAACATTTATGGAAAATCTCGGCTATGACCATCCACTTGGAAATGAGATGTTGAGAAAAACAATTGCAGCACATGTTCAGCAATATAAACAAATTGAAGCAGATTCAAGCTCTATTCTTATTACGTCTGGAGCACAACAGGCGCTTAATCTTATCGTTCAATGTTTATTAAAACCTGGCGATGCGATTGCGATTGAAGATCCGTCATATTGTTTTTCGCTTCCAATGTTTAAATCGGCCGGTTTAAACATATTTCATTTACCTGTTGATGAGCATGGAATGAATCCAGATGACTTAATCGATTTGCACAAAAAGCATCGCATTCGTATGGTATTTTTGAATCCAGATTATCACAATCCAACAGGTACTGTGCTTTCATTAGCGAGACGTAAAAAAATTTTAGAACTGTCTTCTGAGTTCGGTATACCAATTGTAGAAGATGATCCGTATAGTTTAATTTCTTTTAATGGAGAAGTGAACCCGACATTAAAATCAATGGACCAAAATGGAAATGTTCTTTATATAAGTTCATTATCAAAAATTGTTGCATCAGGATTACGTATTGGATGGATAATTGGTCCTACACGTGTAATTGAGCGTTTAGCAGATGCAAAGCAACAAGTTGATTTTGGCCATAGTGTATTTACGCAGTGGGTAGCAAATCAATTTTTAGAATCAAAGGATTTTCATACACATATTACGATACTTCGTGGACAATTGAAGCAAAGAAGAGATGAATTAATTGCAGAGCTTGAAGGAACATTGGGAGACCGAGTTGAATGTTTCGTGCCAGAGGGTGGAATACATGTATGGTGTAAAGTGAAAGGAAAGTTTGATGAATATCACTTATTAGGTGAATCTATACGGAATGGTGTCGCATTTGTTCCGGGCAGTGTTTTAGGTTCGAAAAATGAATATATACGATTTACGTTTGGTAGAGCGAATATAGAACAAATTCAACTTGGAATTAAACGGTTTGCCGACACGCTAAATGAAATTTCATAATATGGATGTGTGATAGTGAAATGAGGGAAAGAAATGAAGTACGTGATGCTTTTACTTCAAGTAGGCGTGCTATATATATTTAGCTTAGTGGGTACGTGGATTCAGGAAATATTCCATCTATCAATACCGGGAAGTTTAATAGGGATGTTAATGCTGTTCCTGCTCCTTTCCACTCGCATTTTACCGTTAAAATGGTTTGAGTTAGGTGCGGAAAAGTTAATCGTATTTTTACCGTTATTTTTAATCCCTTCGACAACAGGGCTGATGGAATACGGGTCTTTTCTTTTAAGTAAGGGGAGTATTATATTCCTTTTAGTAGTTGCAAGTACTGTAGTAACTTTGATTGTTTCAGGGTATATAAGTCAATTATTAATAACAACAAAAAAATAAAATCGACAAGGTGCACGATTCAAATGGTCTTAATTATTATTACTGTAGCAATTTATTTCTTGGCGACAAAGCTATATAAAAAATTTACGTTTGCATTTACGTTACCGGTGTTAACAGTTACGGCAATTATGATTTGTTTATTTTTCATTTTTGGTATTTCTCATCATGAGTATAGGGAACATGGAGGAGACATTCTTTCAAGCTTATTGAGCCCTGCAATTGTAGCATTAGCCATACCTCTATTTAAAGAGCGAAAGATACTTATGAAAAATTTTTTATCGATACTTATTGGAGTAGTGATAGGTATAGTGGCTGTAACGAGTATGAATGTAGTGATTGGCGGAATTTTAAATATAGATAAGGAACTTATATTAACTACTTTACCACAGTTAGCAACGATGCCTATTGCCCTATCATTAGCGGATCAAATTGGTGGTATTCCATCTATGACTTCTAGTTTTGTAGTTGTTGCAGGAATAACAGGCGCTATTATCGGACCAACAGTACTTAAGTTTTTCAGTATAACAAGTACGATTGGAAAAGGAGTTGGAATGGGCTGTGCATCACATATTATCGGTGTGAGCCGTCTCGTGAAGGAAGGCGAGAAAGAGGCGACAATCGGTTCGGTAACGATGATTGTAACTGGAATACTCATTAGTATACTAATACCGTATGGAACGAAATTTATTTTTTAAATGTAATGGAGATGATAACAATGACAACATGGTTTATAGTTACATTATTTGTTTTTGGAGCTATTAAAGTATTAGTTTCTAGCATGCCCACTTCTGTTGTAGAATCAATTATTAGTAAATTTGAATTGCATCAAAAGCTTGAGGCGGAAAATACTTCTATATCGATAGATGGAAAAAATATAGAGGGAGAAATGAAACTACAAGTTATTCATGAATTTAATGAGGCTTTGTTTTTAGATAAACATTATTTCCCGCCGCACGGAGAAGGGACACCAATAGTCATTGATACGAAGAAAGGGAATAAAGAGATTAGGTTTTCTCTATATAGCTATGAGGAACATGTTGATGTCATTAAGCAATATAAGAAGAAAGTCGTTGCCTATCGTTTACGCTCTAAAAGCCTTCAAACACTGGCACCATTAGCAATAATGGAAGAGTATGCTTAAGAAGGGACCTATAATGGTCTCTTTATTTTTTTATCCAATTATATACGTTCCAAATAAAAGAATAAAAAATCATATAACCAAATAAAGAATATGTATGGTTCCAATTCGCACTATGTACAAATAAACCTAAACTTTCAGCAATCTGTTCAAAAAGGCTAGCGCAAATACCGATCGAAATAATAAATAGAATTCTAGAAACTTTAGATAATTTTTTTGAAATGTGTATAAAGATAACTGTTAAAATCGGCAGTACGAACAATGTAAAAGCTATATTAACTAAAAATGTGGATGAGAAGGGTCTAGCTGGAAAGGAATATATTTGTTTATGGACAAAAAAAGCATCTAAACAAGTTCCAATAATAGAAGAGAGAAAGATTGTAACTACTAATGCTAGAAACTCATTCTTCTTCTCGGAGGAGGACATTTTTCTTTGCGAGAATTGCGAGTTCAATTTTTTCGAGTGTTTTGCAGTAGTCTTCTGTAATTTGTCCATTTATATTTTCCTCCTTATCAACTAAGTAATTTACAACTTGCCAATCGGTAAACCAATCTTCACTGTCAACTTCTTCATGCTTCATATCTCGCCATGCATAGATGAGTGAAGGACTGTATATACGATAAGCGCCACTTCGCAACTGGCATTTCTTTATTCGGCGCTTATAAAACTCACGGGAAAAAGATTCATTTACACTTGAAAATAAATGGGGCCAGTAATCTTTCCTTGAGCCTGTATGCGGATGATGTTGGGCCCAGCTTATTATTTGAGATAAAACATGTGTATCTCGAAATAATAATGAATACAATCTTTTTCCAATTAATATTCGTTCATGTAAGGAAGTGAAATGTTTCATTGTATCACCAAATAGTAATACTTTTTGTTTTTTATCATTTTCGTAGAATGGGAAAAGGATATGATTAAACTGAAAGAAATCAAAGAGTTTAAATCCAATACTATTTAGTACAGTCTTTTTAAATTGTACATTTTGAATCACTCTTTTTTCTAAGTAGTTTTGTTCATTAACAATAGTTGCAATCGCTAATGTTTTTTTGTTGCCTGTTTTCCAAAAATCGTTCCACATCGTTTCCATAAATGTAGAAACATTTAGGTGAGGGAGAAGGTGAAATAACTTTTGTGATCTCTTTACACTTTGTTCGTAAAGTAAAAATTGAGGGTATACATCTTGGAAAATAAGCCAATTCCCTCTTTCTAAAAAAGAAAAAAATATGAATTGATCTTTCTCTGATAAAATTCTCGTATATAAATCGCCCTTTAAATCAGTCATATTCCAACCGCCGTTACGTGATACCATATGCCCAAGCAGTGCCCAATGTATTTCTGGATATTGAATGTAAAATTGGTAGTATGCGCGTGTTCTTGTAACATTATTTTTATTTAGCTGTTCTGTTTGTATTTTTATTTTGTTGATGATGAGTTGCTCTTCTTTCGTTAATTTATACATGGTATCAGAAGGAATAAGTTTGCTTTTTTGTTTCAATTCATTTTTTACATCGAATAGGGAGAGAGGCAGTGCTTTGGAAGGTCCGTTATATGTATGATATGAATTGTTTCGGTCCATTCCGTTACCTCCCTTTTTCATAAATTTAAACATGATTATTGGCTATGAATCATTCTATTTATTTTATTACGAGTATAAGAAATAAATGAGCGGTGTTTTTTACAAGGAATTTATTTATCATGCAAACAGTATAAAAAATCTTACTGTTGTGAGGTGAAATGAAAAACAGAAACTAAGTTTAATAGTTTCTGTTTTTTTATTTTGTCAATTAAATGTAACAAACGACGATTATGATTTGAATCAATTGAAAATAATTCAATAAATATTATTTAAATTGAGATGTTTCGTAGGAGGAAAAGGAATGTTAAATAAAATAATTTTAATTACTGGTGGTACAGGTTCGTGGGGGCATGAACTTATAAAACAACTATTAGAAAAATCACCGAAAGAAATTAGAGTTTTTTCAAGAAATGAAACGGTCCAGTTTGAAATGCAGCAACAGTTTATAAATGATGATAGGCTAAAATTTATTATTGGAGATATTCGTGATAAAGATCAACTAGTCTATGCATGCCAAGGTGTACATTATGTATTCCATCTTGCAGCTTTAAAACACGTTCCAGTATGTGAGTATTATCCTTATGAAGCTATAAAAACTAACATACATGGTACGCAAAATGTAATTGAAGCCTCTACACAGACGCAAGTTGAAAAAGTTATATATGTTTCAACGGATAAAGCAGCTGATCCATCAAATACGTATGGGATGACAAAAGCAATTGGTGAAAAATTAATGGTTCATGCGAATATACAAACGAAGAAAACAAAATTCATTTGTGTTCGTGGTGGAAATGTTTTAGGAACGAGTGGAAGTGTAGTACCGCTTTTTAAACAACAAATTAAAAGATCTTCACAAGTAGGGATTACCGATGCGAATATGACTAGATTTTTCTTAACAGTTGAAGATGCTGTTGGATTGTTATTTAAAGCAGTATATCAAGGTAGAGGCGGGGAAATCTTTGTTATGAAAATGCCGGCATGTAAAATAACAGATTTAGCAGAAGTATTAATTGAAGATTCAAAAAAAGAAAACATTAAGGTGAAAGAGGTAGGGATAAGACCGGGTGAAAAATTAAGTGAAATGCTTCTATCTGAGGTAGAGAGTAAAACAAGTATAAGCTTTGATCAAAATTATTTTGTGGTACTACCGACGATTCCTATCGAAGGACTTCAAGAATATTATTCTAGCTATCCGCTAGTGGATGTGAAGAGTTTTAGTTCTCAACAAGACTTGCTTGCAAAACATGAGGTGAAACAAATGCTATTAAAAGGAGGGTTTTTGCGATGAAAAAAAATGCGAGCCTTTTAATAACTGGTGCAAATGGTTTCACAGGACGCCATGCTTGCCAATATTTTTTAGAGCAGGGCTTTCATGTAATTCCTATGTTTCAAAATCGTGCACATAGAGAAAAAATTAGAAATGGTATTACTTGTAATTTAACTAATAAGAGCGAAGTAATGAAGGTAATGAAACAAATAAAGCCAGACTACGTATTGCATTTAGCAGGAAGGAATTCGGTTATAGAATCTTGGACAGCTGCTCTTGAGTATATAGAGATTAATGTAATAGGAACGTTATATTTATTAGAAGCAATTAAGCAAGAAGCCTCGCATTGTAGAACATTAGTTATAGGATCTGCTTTGCAAGCAGATAGTATGAACGAAATAAAAATTTCAAATCCATATAGTTTAAGTAAAACGATGCAAGTCATTATTGCAGAGGCTTGGGGAGGATTAATGGATTCAAATATTATCATTGCAAAGCCCTCAAACTTAATTGGTCCAGGGGAATCGAATGGCATTTGTTCGATTCTCGCAAAGAAAATGATAGATATAGAATCAGGTAGAAGTAAAGCCATTATTGAAGTAAACAGTTTGAAAGATAGTAGAGATTTTCTAGATGTACGTGATGCGATTAAAGCGTATCATGTGTTATTACGAGATGGAATAAATGGAAAACAATATAATATCGGATCAGGAGTAAAACGATCTTTATTAAATGTACTAGAACAATATAAAGAATTAACACAGCTAAATTTTTTTATAGAGGAAACAGAGAAAAATGGGAGCGACTCAAATGAGAGTTTAGCAATAGAGGAGATAAAAAGGTTAGGTTGGATCCCAGAAATTGAATTTCATCAATCATTAAAAGATGTACTTGAGTATGCGAAGTGTAGTGACATCTGCATGCAATGAAAAACAAAAAAGGGTGTAAGAAATATATGAATGATTATGAAATAATAGATAATCAAAATACGCTATTTCTTTCAATTGTTGATACGTTGGATTGGAGAGATGAAGAAGCGCATGTATTGCGTCTTTATGAGGCAATACATAAATATCAAGCGTATGTAGAAGAAAAAAGGGTTAATCAAATAAAGTCAGCATTAGAGACGGAAACTAGATATGTGATTCAAATCTTTGCTCAATACGAGTGTAGTGAGTATGGAAATGATTTTTATGAACTCATTAAAGATCTTTTACAAGATATAGAGGTGGAGTTAAAGATTTATATAAAAAATAATAAGTTTATTTACATTTAAAAGGTAAAGAGATAGCTAGATTTTTAATAATAAAGGTGGGTATAAGTTATGAGCAAAACGATTCTTTTTACTGGGGGCGGTACAGCCGGACACGTTATGATTAATATTGTATTAATTCCTAAATTTATAGAGAAAGGCTGGAGAGTCGAGTATATTGGATCAAAAAATGGAATTGAAAAATCATTAGTGCAAAATGTTAAATACAATAGTGTTTCAACGGGCAAGCTTAGGAGATATTGGGATTGGGAAAATTTTAAAGATCCTTTTAAAATTATACGAGGTTGTTTACAAAGTTATAAATTAATTAAGAAAACAAAGCCTGACGTTATCTTTTCAGCAGGAGGATTTGTTTCAGTTCCTGTAGCTATAGGAGCATGGTTAAATCGTGTGCCTATAATTATACGTGAACCAGATAGCACATTAGGACTTGCCAATAAAATAGCATTACCTTTTGCTACAAAGCTATGCACAACATTTCCTCAGACAGGAGAAAATGTAAGTAATGAGAAGAAGGTTTATGTAGGACCAATTGTAAGGGAAGAAATTGAGAAGGGTAACGTATTACGAGGAAGAAGATATTGTGAATTTCAGCAAGATAAACCAGTATTATTAATTATGGGTGGGAGTCAAGGTGCTAAGTGGATAAATGATATGGTAAGGGAATGTTTAGATACAATACTATTAAATTTTAATATTATTCATATATGTGGTAAAGGAAAGGTAGACCCATCTATTGGCATGGAGGGGTATATGCAATTTGAATATATAGGCGACGAGTTGCCGCATATACTAAATATGGCAAGTGTTGTAGTTTCTAGAGCGGGTTCTACTGCTATTTCTGAATTGTTATTTTTGAAGAAACCGATGTTGCTTATCCCGTTAACTAACAGTTCCAGTAGGGGAGATCAAGTTTTAAATGCTGAATATTTTTCACGGCAAGGATATGCGGAAGTTATACTCCAAGACAGAGTAAGTACGAATACATTTATACATGCAGTAAATAAGTTGTATATAAATAAGGAGAAATATATTCAAAACATGAATGGGTATAAGAAAACAAATGATGAGGGGATTCATCAATTAATAGATATAATAAATGGAGTGGTGAATTAATAGAAATATAAATAGTAAAAAGGAAAGAAGGTATCTTCTTTCCTTTTTACTATATTTGTTCAAATTCATTATTATTTATTCTAATTAGTTATGTCCTATGGGTGAATGCCGTTTTCTAATAGCTCAGTAAATGCATGAATATGAATAGGTTTACTGTAATAATAACCTTGAATAAACTGACATTTATTTTTTTGAAGGAAATTTACGTGCTCTTTCGTTTCTACACCTTCAGCAATGACAGACATTCCTAATGTATTTGCTAATGTGATGATCGTTTTAATAATTTCCATTCCATCATCACATGTTTCAGACATTGTAATAAATTCTCTCGGGATTTTTAACGTATCAATTGGATACAAAGGTAAGTAGGCTAGCGAAGAATAACCTGTACCAAAATCGTCGATAGAAATGTGAATCCCTAAACTTTTTAGTGTACGCAGTTTTATCAATGTTTCTCGCTCATCCATCATTGCAATTCGCTCTGTTAATTCAAGATCAAGAGAGCTTGCTGGTAAACCTGTATTTGTTAAAGTAGAAGAAATAGATTTTACAAAATCCTCTTGTTCAAATTCTTTAGCAGATAAATTTACACCTATTTTTAAATGTGAATATCCGAGTGCGTGCCAACGTTTCATTTGCTTGCAAGCCTGCTCTAATGTCCATTTACCTATTGAAATAATTTGTAGTGTTTCTTCTGCAATCGGAATAAACTCGTATGGAGAAATAATACCTAATTCAGGATGATTCCACCTAATTAAAGCTTCTGCACCGATAATTTTATTAGATTCACTATCAACTTGAGGTTGATACAAAAGGAACAATTCTTCATTTTGTAGTGCGTTTGGTAAATCTTTTTCTAATCGTAATCGTCTTTCAATTTTTTTAGCGATTACATCGTCATAAATAGAGACAGAATTAAGCTCTTTTGCTTTTGCATCATACATTGCAACATTAGCGTTTTTCAGAAGTGTAGCGGTATCGATTCCGGAATGTGGATAAATAGCGATACCGATACTCAGTGATAAAGTTAATTTATGCTCATGTATGATAAATGATTTTTTCATGCATTCAAATAATTGGTTACATAATTGGAATAAGTAATCTTCGTCAGTATAGTTTTCAATTATGATTGTAAATTCATCGCCACCGATTCTTGAAAGATGAGTATGTGATGGAAGACATGATTGGAATCGCTTTGCTACTTCTTCTAAAATGTAATCTCCTGACGAATGTCCAAGTGTATCGTTAATTGCTTTAAAGCGATCTAAATCTAAATATAATAATGCAAACTCGCTTTCTGTTATTTTAGCATTTTTTATAACTCTCTTTAATTTCTTATGGAAAAAGGCACGGTTCCCAATTTTCGTTACAGTGTCATGGAATGCTAAATATTTTATTTCTTCTTGCTGTTTTTTTAGTGCAGTAATATCTTTCACCATAATATAGCTTCCTGAAATTTGTCCGTCTATTATAATAGGAATGATTGTAACGTATAAAAAATAAGTAAAGCCATCTTTATATTGAGAACTAAGTTGTAAGAATGCCGATTCTTGTTGTTTCACTTTTTCTAATGCCAATGCTAGCTTATGCTTATCTTCATCTAAAATGATCGAAAAACAAGTTTCGCCTAGTAACTCATCCGTTGGTGCCCCAAGTAGTACACTCCCAGCCTTATTTACATTTAAGAATGTTCCATTTAAATCAATGGTGAAAATAGGGTCAGGATGATATTCATATAATGATTTAAACTTTTGTTGTTTTTGAGAAAGAGCCTCTGATTTATGAACTAAATCAGACGTCCGTACAGTAACTTTTTCTTCTAGTTGGGCATTAAATGCCTGTAAACGTTTTGTTAAGGAATTGTTTTGCATACGTACGATAGAATGACGAATGAGTACGAAAATAAAAGTAATACAATTCCCTGTAATGAGAGTTGAAGATGATGTTTGTTCTTTTAATGTAAACCCGATTAGTATTGCAACAGCAAGATAGGGAAATACAACTAAAGCTTTTTTTCCTATTATAGGGTTTACAATGAAATAATTTTTATGGCTATTATGATCTTCTGAAATAGAGCCAGCTATTGCAATAAGTAATATAGGTATTCTATATAAAAGACGTAATAATATTATCGTTTCAGTTGATAAGTGGTTATTTAAGTAAAAATAAATATAGTTAAAAGTTGCAGAACTTATTAATACAAAAATAAAGATATAAATTTTCCGTTTGGAATTAAAAATTGTTGGACGGAAAAAGAGACTAACACCTAGCAGTAGAAATAATAAATCTGCAATTGGATATAAAAATGAAAGGAAAACATCTCCTAGTGAAAGAGCGAATATATTTAAATTTGGTTGATTAAATAAATACCATTCTAATGTAAATATGGAAGTAAGCACTATGCATATATCACAAATAAAGAACGCTTTTTCCCATTTATTGCATTCCTTTAAGATTTTATAGCAGAAAGCGATAAGACAGAAAAATAGAAAAAACATGTAAAATACATCAGAAATAGTAAAACGATCTATTGGAATTTCGAAGAAGCTATCTTGATATGTATATACTATTTTCCCTAATAAAAAACTACCAATTGCTATTGTAATACATATCCAAAATGGATTTGAACTGACTTTTTTAGAATATATAGAGTAAATCAGTGATACAAATGTAATAGCTTCGATGATAAGTGAAGCGAAGCGTACATCTGAATTTGAAAAATGAGTAGGGAACAGATAGAAAAACATAAAATAGATTGAATAGCATATTAATGTTCCGATTAATATACATAATTGTAAATTTTTATTTAATTTCAATGAAATCACCTTCTTTAATTATGCACTATGTTCGTTATATCTATACATAATAATATTATTTAAGAATTGTATCAGATTTCCTTATAAAAATCATGTTTATAAGGAAAGTGTTAAAGAGTGTAAGTATTCTTAAGGTTGAAAAAATATTGCGGTTGATAGTATAGACTGTATCAAGACTTTAAATAGAAATTGTATATTTAGTCATCCTTTGAATTGTAAAGTTTTTTTAGTGATTTGTAAGTGGAGATGCAAAATTGCATATAAAATGATGAGTATCTTTTTTGGTGAGCTTTTTATTTTTAATCTGAAAATTAATATTTGTGAAAATGTTGAGAAAAGATATAAAATAAGAACGTGTATTCTTACAGAGTGGAATAGTATTGCCACTAAATAGGGAGGCTTTTTTATGATATATCGAATTAAAGATGCAGAAATATACTATGAAATTGTGGGAGAGGGTAAACCGGTCATTATCATACATGGCTGCGCCCCTGACCATAGGTTAATGATGAAATGTATGGAATCAGTATTTCAGAAATATGAAGGTTATAAGCGAATATATATTGATTTACCTGGAATGGGAAAATCGAATGCTCCAAATTGGATAAATAGTTCAGATCGTATAGTAGAAGTGCTTATCACATTTATTGAGGAAATCATTTCTACTGAAAAATTTTTATTGGTAGGAGAATCATATGGAGGCTATTTAGCCAAAGGTATACTTACAAAGATGTTTGAGAGAGTTAGCGGATTATTATTAGTATGTCCTGTTGTTGTAGCGGAGCCAGAAAAAAGGATTCTTCCAGATAAACAGGTAATTGTACAAGATCAGGAATTTTTAAATACGCTCACTTCCGCAGAAAGAGAGGGGTTTTGTGAGTTAGCTGTAATAGCAAATGAATATACATATAAGCGATTTAAAGAAGAAATTAAGCCTGGGTTAGATGTTGCTAATTATGAATTTATTGAAAGGTTGCAAAAGAATTACTCTCTTGCTATGAATTTTCAGCATGAAAAATATGAAAATCCCGTTCTTTTACTGACTGGAAGACAAGATATATCAGTAGGTTATCAAAATATTATAGAAATTATTGAAGAATATCCAAGGGCAACATTAGCAGTGTTAGATATGGCAGGGCATAATTTACAAATTGAGCAGCCTGAATTATTTGAGAGTTTAGTAGGAGAATGGATTAGACGAACAAATCAGCACAGTTTATAAAGTATTTTAGTATTACCCCTAAGTGTTGAAATGGGATAAATGAACGTGATTTATTAACTTATCTCGCTATTTGCCGGGCAGCCCGATTAGTGAGGGCTGATTAAAGTTTCACTTTATAAAAAATTTTAAGGAGAAATTATGAGCACATATATTTATATGGTTAGACATGGTGAATCACCAAAACTAGAAGGAAATGAAAGAATGCGTGGATTAACTGAGAGGGGACATATGGATGCCCGTGGAGTAACTGACATATTAAAAGCGGAGAGGATTGATACTTTTATTTCCAGTCCTTATAATCGGGCTATGCTAACGATAGAGGAGTCAGCTAATTTCCATGAAAAAGAAATAGTAGTATATGAAAATCTTAAAGAGTGTATGTTTTCAAGTGAGGATCAGGTTATATCAGACAAGGAGGTGTATCCACTTGTACAGAAGATGTTCTCTAATCCGGACTTTGCACGAACGGAAGGAGAGTCATATGCAGATTGCCAGAGAAGAGTAGTGAAAGTATTAAAAGAAATCTTAATGGATTTTCGAGGATGCAAAATTGTAATTGGTACACATGGGCTTGTTATGACATTAATGATGAACTATTTTGATAAACAATATGGTTTTGAATTTTTAATGAATACGTCAAAACCGGATATATATAAGATGGAGTTTAAAGAAGAACAATTAATGAATATAAAGAGATTATGGAAAGCGGAATAAAATTAGTTGCATGGATTTTGTTGTAAAAGTTACTTTTATAGCAAAGTCTTTTTTTGAATAGAAAGCATCTTTATCAACTATTTTTAGAATGTTAAATCAATAAGTAATTATTCAGTATTTGAATAAATTATTGGGAAATTGGTTTAGGGAAACAATTTTAAATGTGTCAAAACTCCAAACGTTGGATTTATATTCAATAGGAGAAAAAGATGTAGAATTTTGTCTTACAGTCCCCGTTTACTTTTCATTTCATTACATATAGGCTTTGTGGTGTAAGGGAGGACATTACCTTTACGCAAAATCTATAAGGAGGTCATTGTAATGAAACAGATTAAAAAGTTTGCGGGAGTTGCTTTAGCGGGGACGATTGGATTAAGTGGACTACTGTTTTTAGAACCAAGTGTAAGCGTTGCGGAAGCACAGCAAGTGAAAGTAGAAAATTTCAATACAATTGATGTAACGATGAATCTAAATGAATTGTATGTATTAAGTGGCAGAAGCATTGATATTCTTTCTGGAGATAAAGAAGCAATTCAGTTAAATAAATACACAATTAGTTTTAATAAACCTGGGAAGTATGTGATTAAAGTAAATGGCTGTATTTATGATGATGTATATACTTTTATTGTAAATGAGTAGTATATATTCTTAAATTGCGAGATAAAAGCAGAAACACCCTATTTGCGATGAGAGTCGTAAATAGGGTGGATTTATTTGTATTAAGCTGTACTTTAAATATGTTCGCTAATTTTCTTTTTGCCATGTAAAGTATGTAAAAGTGTTTGAAACATCTTAAATGATTGCTGAAAGATTGGACTTTGAATAAAGGTGTACAGAAAAGTTACGATGAAAACAGGACCTCCTAGCATAAATCCAATAACTAGTACAATACATTCTACTATGATTCTAGCACGGCTAATAGAAAGTCCTGTTTTGTCTGAAATAGTAAGCATGAATCCATCACGGGGTCCAGCGCCAATCCCAGCCGCAACGTACATACCTCCCCCGATACCTGTAATGGCAATACCAGAAAATAAAATGAGTAAGTTTATCCATAAATAATTACTAGCGTCTGGAAGCATGTTTGATTGTAAGAAAAAGTCCATAATGGGACCGATAAGTAGTGCATTCAAAAATGTCCCCACATTTATATATTTTCGATCTACTAGTAAAGATATTAGAACGAGACATAACCCACATATGACACTCCACGTACCGATGGTCCATCCAAACTTTTGGTAGAGAGCCATATTTAAAACTTCCCAAGGGTGCAAGCCGAGAAATTTAACTTTGACTGCAAGAGCGTTTCCAAGGCCAAAGAAAATTAATCCTAAGAAAAAAAGAAAATAGCGAAAGAGAGTTAGCCTCATCTTTACAACCTCCCATATTTTATAATTATGTATGTTACCTGTTACAGTTTTAATGTACAAATATTATGTCTTTTTATCATTCGTTTAAAAGTGTTAACTATGTAAATGAAATATACATCTTCACAGTCAAAAAAGTTAAAATATTTCGTTTTAAGGATTATAATGGAGGGAGAAACATAAAAGGGAGTGAATGAACTTGAAACAAGAACTTATTGAAAGATTTACGAGATATGTAAAAATTGATACGCAATCAAATGAAGAAAGTCATACAGTACCAACAACACCAGGACAAATTGAGTTTGGTAAGTTATTAGTGGAAGAGCTAAAAGAAATTGGTTTAACAGAAGTAACGATGGATGATAATGGCTATGTAATGGCAACACTTCCAGCTAATACGGACAAGGATGTTCCTGTAATCGGATTTTTAGCCCATTTAGATACGGCAACAGACTTTACAGGGAAAAACGTCAAACCACAAATTCATGAAAATTTTGATGGTAATGCAATTACGTTAAATGAAGAGCTAAATGTTGTGTTAACACCAGAGCAGTTCCCGGAATTACCATCATATAAAGGACATACCATTATTACAACTGATGGTACAACACTTCTAGGAGCAGATGATAAAGCTGGTCTTACAGAAATTATGGTTGCAATGAACCATTTAATACATAATCCGCAAATTAAGCACGGGAAAATAAGAGTAGCATTTACACCGGATGAAGAAATTGGTCGTGGGCCAGCGCATTTTGATGTAGAAGCGTTTGGTGCATCATTCGCTTATACGATGGATGGAGGTCCATTAGGTGGTTTAGAGTATGAAAGTTTTAATGCTGCAGGTGCTAAGTTAACGTTTAACGGAACGAATACACATCCTGGAACAGCGAAAAATAAAATGCGCAATGCTACTAAACTTGCTATGGAGTTTAATGGGTATTTACCAGTAGAAGAGGGGCCAGAATATACAGAAGGCTATGAAGGATTCTATCATTTACTTTCTTTAAATGGTGATGTTGAGCAAAGTAAAGCGTATTATATTATTCGAGACTTTGATCGTGAAAATTTTGAGGCACGTAAAAATAACGTTAAAAATATTGTGAAGACTATGCAAGAAAAATATGGCGAAGATGCAGTCGTTTTAGAAATGAATGATCAATACTATAACATGCTTGAAAAAATTGAACCGGTAAGAGAAATTGTTGATATTGCATATGAAGCAATGAAAAGTTTAGACATTGAACCAAATATTCATCCGATTCGCGGAGGCACAGATGGATCACAATTATCATATATGGGATTACCGACGCCGAATATTTTCACTGGTGGTGAAAACTATCACGGTAAATTTGAGTATGTTTCGGTAGATACTATGGAAAAAGCCGTTCAAGTCATTGTGGAAATTGCAAGACGTTTTGAGGAGCAAGCTTAAAAAAGAACCAAGTAGTACGAATGTGCTACTTGGTTCTTTTAATATAGTACTCGCCACAAATAAAAAGTCGCATAAGACTCCCAATTAGCCCAGTTTGCCGCGAAATCTTTTATTTCATTTTTTGTCGGTTTATTTTCGGAACCTGTTATAAATTTAATTGCATTATGCAGACCAACATCATCAATTGGAAAAGCCGAAGGAAATCTTAAACAACGCATTAAAACATAGTTGGCAGTCCATGGTCCTATACCATGGATAGCAGTTAATTGTTTCTCAGCAACCTTTACATCTTGTGTTTGCAGTAAATCCTCTTTTGATAATTTTCTCTCTGTAATAAGCTTCGCAATACCGATTAAATATTCACATTTTCTAGTCGTCATTTTTAATTGTTGAAGATTTTCTACATGTAGATTTGCAATTGTTTCAGGTGATGGGAATATCCAATGTTTTCTACCGTCCCATTCTACATAACTTCCAAATTGCTCAACTAATCTCCTTTTTAGCGTATAAGCATATGTTAGGTTAATTTGTTGACCGATAATTCCCCAGGAAAGTGCCTCAAATAAGTCTGGAATGCCTAAAGTACGAAGGCCATAATATTGTTCAATTGGTCCTTGAAGGAGTAAATCATGTTTAGCTAATGTATAAAATGGGGCTAAATCAGTAGTTAAATCAAACCATTCTTTTACATAGTTAACTACAGCTTCACGTATCGATTTTTCAGATGTATATGGTTCTTCTAAACAACGTATTTGAATATTTCCATCTGTATTCACACTAATTTCAACTAAAGGATTTACATCTTGAACAGGGATAACTTTATAAATTTTGTTATCTTCAATATGGAACATACATTCATTGTTAGAACGTGATAGATAACGTAAATTTTCTTGGAAACAAAATTCTTTTGGAACTGCTATAGATAATGCGCTATTATATTCTGTTGTCATATGAATTCCACCTGCAACTTTTCTAATGTAAGCAATTTTTTCTTCATTTCTAATCCGCCCCTAAATCCGGTTAGTTTCCCATTCTTCCCAATAACGCGGTGACAAGGAATGGTAATAAGAAGAGGGTTAGCAGCAATAGCAGAAGCAACGGCGCGCGCAGCTTTAGGTTTTTGAATTCTTTCAGCAATTTCTGTATAAGAATATGTCTTTCCATAAGGAATTTCACGTACCGTATTCCAAACAGATAATTGGAAATTAGTTCCATAAGAATCGATAGGAAATGTGAAAGTTTCTCGCTTGTTTTCTAAATACTCGATAACTTCTTGCGTATATATTTGCAAGTAATCTGGACTATGGGTCAATATATGTTGGGGCAGTTTTTTTCTAGCCCATATATTTAATTCTTCAAAGTTTTCGTCTTGTGATCCAATGAAACATAGTCCATTTTCAGTTGCAGCAATATGAAATCGCCAATTTTTATGTGTAAGTAGCGTCCAATATATATAATTATTTTTGTAGGAATTCATTATCGTATCCCTCTTTCATTTCGTTCTTTTTTCGATATTCAGTAGGAGTAAATCCGGTTTTCTTTTTAAATAAAGTAGCGAAATACTCTGGGTTTTCTATCCCGACAGCAGTACTAATTTCTTTAATAGATTGATTTGTTTGTAAAAGGTATTCGGTTGCTTTAAGAACCCTGAATTGTTGTATATATTCTATAGGAGTTAACCCTATTATTCTTTTGAAAGTACGTTGTAAATGAAAAGGGCTACCGTGACACATTTCCGCAAGCATGTCGAGAGTTAAGGATTCGTCATAATGCTTTTCGATATAGTCTTTAATTTGTTCTACCCACTCTTCATTAGGTAAAGTGATCCCATTTGGCTTACAACGTTTGCACGGGCGAAAGTTCTCACTTAATGCTTGCTCTGCATGATGAAAAATTCGTACATTGTTTCTATTCGGTATTCTTGATTTGCATGATGGTCTGCAAAAGATTCCAGTTGATTTCACAGCATAAAAGAATTTGCTATCATAGGAAGAATCATTATGAATAATTGCTTGCCAATACTCATTTGTTAATGTAACTCCTTCATTGTGCATAGAACATCACCTCTGAAATTAGTATAACCTGAATAAAGTGCGTATGTATGTATTCATAAATGTAAGAGCAAGATTACAAAGGTGAAAATATGATTGTTTTCTATTTTGTGATAGCATGAAATTTGGAAATAAACATCAAGAGGAGGACTATAAATGAAGTTAATTTCATGGAATGTAAATGGTTTGCGAGCTGTTATCGCAAAAGGTGGATTTTTGGAATATCTTGAGGAATCAAGTGCTGACATATTTTGTCTACAAGAGATTAAATTACAAGAAGGGCAAATGGATTTAAATTTAGAGGGATATTATACATACTGGAATTATGCTGTGAAAAAAGGATATTCAGGAACTGCTATTTTTTCGAAAAAAGAACCGCTTTCAGTTACATATGGTTTAGGCATTGAAGAGCATGATCAAGAAGGGCGACTTATTACTTTAGAATTCGAAGATTTTTACATGATAACGTTATATACACCAAATTCAAAACGTGGATTAGAACGATTAGATTATAGAATGAAATGGGAAGATGATTTCAGGTCCTATATCAAACGATTAGATGAGAAGAAACCAGTTATTTTTTGTGGAGACTTAAATGTTGCTCATAAAGAAATCGATTTGAAAAATCCGAAAAGTAATCGTAAAAATCCTGGATTCTCTGATGAGGAACGAGAGAAATTTTCATGTATTTTAGAAGAAGGATTTATTGATACATATCGTTACCTTTATCCTAATCAAGAAGGTGCATACTCGTGGTGGTCGTATCGTATGGGCGCGAGAGCGAAAAATATCGGATGGCGTTTAGATTATTTTGTTGTTTCGGAAAGAATGAAAGACCAAATAACAGAAGCGAAAATTAATAGTGAAGTAATGGGGTCAGACCATTGTCCAGTTGAATTACATATAAATTTCTAAAAAAAGAAGTATCTCCCTAATATTAGGGAGATACTTCTTTTTTTAATTCAGTTTGTTAAAATTTTTCAAATCATTCTTGAAATAATTTCATATTAAATATATACTTAGTAACGATAATCATTATCAGTGAAAATGATTATCAAGTGATGAAGGTGTAAAAGAATTATAGTCTAGGGGAAGTGAACGGGAATGAGTTCTGGATAAAATTATTAATCTAATGAAATATATATGGGACAAGGTTCATATAGTTAAATTTTATTGAGAATATAGTTTGAAAATTCGAGAGGAGACATATAAAGATGAACAAGAAATTATTTACTTTAGGGATGGTTACAGTTTTAAGTGTAGGTTTAGCGGCATGTAATAGTGCGGATAAAACTTCAGGCGAGCAAAAACAACAGACAAAAGCTACGGAAACGAAAAAAGATGAAAAACGAAAAATCACATATTTAGGTAAAGAGTATACAGTGCCAGCAAAAGTAGATAAAATTGCGACAGCTAGTTTAGAGTCAATGGAAGATGCGGCAGTACTTGGAATTAAACCAGTTGGTGCCATTACTGTAGGTGGTAAATTACCAAAATATCTTGAAAAAGAGTTAGAAGGTGCGAAATCTGTTGGTGAGAAAATGCAACCCAATTTCGAAACATTACTACAATTAAAACCAGATGTTATTACATCGAGTACGAAATTCCCAGCAGAAACAGCTGAAAAGTTTACGAAAGTAGCTCCTACATTCCCGGTATCACACGTTTCAACAAATTGGGAAGATAACTTAAAGTTAATGGGAGAATTAACTGGTAAAAAAGATAAAGCAGAAAAAATTATTAAGGATTACAATTCGGACGCTGAAAAAGCAAAAGCAAAACTAGGAGATAAGTTAAAAGATAAAAAAGTACTTGTCATAAGACTAAGAGCAAACGAATTATTCCTATATCCAGAAGGAGTATACTTCAACCCTGTAATTTATAAAGATCTTGGACTAACTGCTCCAGAACAATTGAAAACTGTAAAAGCACAAGAGAAAATTTCATTTGAAAAACTTGCTGAACTTAACCCGGATTATATTTTCTTACAATATGAGGCAAGTGAAAATAAAAACCCGAAAGTGTTAGAAGAAATTGAAAGTAATCCAATTTGGCAAAGTATGAATGCTGCGAAGGAAAAGAAAGTATTTGTAAATGTTGTAGATCCAATGGCACAAGGTGGTACAGCTTGGAGTAAAACAGCATTCTTAAAAGAAGCCGTGAAAAATTTATCTAAATAATACAATAAGTAAGGTGCGTTGAATGATATGCAGAAAACAAATGCAGTACCAGTAACTATATTATGTATAGCACCCATACTCATCTTATTTACAGTTATACTTTCGATTTTGTATGGGGCAAAAAGTATTGACGCTGAAACAGTGTGGAACGCATTATTTCATTTTGATTCAAGCGATGTAAATCATAATATTATTATTACTTCACGTTTGCCAAGGGTAGTTGCAGCTCTTTTAGTCGGAGCATTTCTAGCCATATCAGGAGCACTTATGCAGGGGATGACAAGAAACTATCTTGCATCCCCTTCTATTATGGGTGTGACGGATGGCGCTGCCTTTGTTATTACACTTAGCATGATTTTTCTTCCGGGAATGTCATCAATTGGTATGGTTTTATGTTCAATGATTGGTTCTGCACTAGGAGCCGGTATCGTGTTTGGTTTTGGTTCGCTCCTTCAAAATGGCTTATCACCAGTTAGGTTAGCGATTATAGGAACAGTTATTGGAACATTTTTAAGTAGTGCATCGGCTGCAATGGCTTCGTATTTCCAAATTTCTCAAAATGTTAGTTTTTGGTTTAATGCAAAGTTAGATCAAGTAGATCCTAATATCATTAAAATCACGATACCGTTTGGGATAATTGGAATAATTTTAGCACTGTTAATATCAAAATCTATTACCATTCTTTCATTAGGCGAAGAGGTTTCTATTAATTTAGGGCAACGTACAAAACTAGTTAAAGCGATGGCAATTTTATCGGTAATTTTCTTAACAGGAACAGCAGTTGCTTTAGTGGGGAAAGTTGGTTTTGTAGGTTTAATTATTCCGCACATTACGCGCTTTATAATTGGGGTAGATTATAAGTGGATTTTGCCATGTGCAGGTGTTATTGGTGGCGTTTTCTTAGCGTTATGTGACGTTTTGAGTAGATTTGTAAACTATCCATTTGAAACACCTATTGGAGTCGTTACCTCTTTAATTGGAATTCCTTTCTTCCTTTATTTAATCCGTACTAGAGGAGGAGAGAGACATGCCTAAAAGTTCAAGTCAACGTTTCGGAATGACGATGGGGATTATTATATTTTTAATACTATGTGCTATTTATATTAGTTTAACAAATGGTACGTTCGATATTACGATTACAGATGTATTTAAAACACTGTTTAGAATTGATCCAGTACCAGAACATGATTTAGTTATTTTTGAGTTTCGCCTTCCGCGCATCGTAATTGCTGGATTAGTAGGATTAGGCCTTGGTGTTGCGGGTGCCGTTATTCAAGGGATTACGAGAAATGGGTTGGCGGACCCAGGTATTTTAGGCGTAAATGCCGGAGCAGGAACAGCGATTGTCATTTTTATGTTTTTCTTTCAAGGGCAATTAAAAAGCACAGACTGGGTTTCTATTATGATGATGCCAATGTTTGGTTTAGTAGGCGGATTAGGTGCAGCTATCATCATTTATCTGTTTTCTTGGAAAAACGGTAAATTAGATTCGCAGCGACTTTTATTAACAGGGATTGCAATTGGATCAGGATTTGGAGCCTTTTCTATGTACTTATCACTCAAAATGAAGTCAACTGATTTTGAAATGGCTGCAGTGTGGGTGTCTGGAAGCATATATAGTGCAAACTGGAAGTATATTGTGGCTATGTTACCATGGCTTATTATCTTAATTCCGCTTATACAAAAGAAAGCTTATTTATTAGATTTATTTCAATTGGAAGAAACGAGTATTACAAGTTTAGGTGTTTCAGTAGAAAGAGAGAAATCGATTTTACTATTAAGTAGTATCGGGCTTGTGAGCGCATGTGTTGCTGTTTCAGGGAGTATCGGTTTTATTGGCTTAATGGCACCGCATATAGCGAAAAGGCTTGTCGGTATTCAACATAAGTATATAATTCCTACGTGCGGCGTAATCGGAATGTTTCTTGTAATTGCTTCAGACTTTATTGCGAAAACAGTTTTTACACCTGTAGAGCTACCAGTTGGAATCGTTATTTCTATTGTCGGTGTACCGTATTTCTTATATTTACTTTATAAGGCGAAAGCGTAAGAGGAGGAATAAAAGTGAGTATTTTAAGTGCAAAAAATTTAGAAACAAGTTATGAAAAGCTTACAGTGTTTCGCGATTTAAATGTGGAAATACAAGAAGGAAAAGTAACGACAATTATAGGTCCAAACGGTTGCGGTAAATCGACATTGTTAAAAACAATGGGAAGAATTTTAAAACAAAAAAGCGGTAAAGTATATTTGCAAGGACAGGATTTACATACAATTCCAACGAAAGAAATTGCGAAGCAGTTAGCTTTACTCCCGCAAACTCCAATTGCACCAGGTGAGCTTAAAGTGGAAGAATTAATTTCTTATGGACGCTATCCACATCGAAATAACGTAAATAAGTTAACGACAAAAGATAAAGAAATGATTGATTGGGCATTAGATATAACGAAAACTTCTGAATTTCGAACGAGACAAATTGCAAATTTATCAGGTGGTCAAAGACAAAAGGTATGGCTAGCGATGGCATTAGCACAAGAGACAGAAGTGTTGCTATTAGATGAGCCAACTACATACCTTGATATGTCTCATCAATTAGATGTATTACAAATTGTGGAGAAGTTAAATAAAGAACATAATTGTACGGTTGTTATGGTATTACATGATATTAACCATGCAGCAAGATTTTCAGATGAAATTATTGCAATGAAGGAAGGAGAAATTGTTACAACTGGTAGCCCGGAAGAAATCATTACAAATGAAGTGTTAAAAGAAGTATTTCATATTGATGCACGTGTCATGATTGATCCGTATAACGGGGCTCCTGTTTGTTTCGGTTATGATAGCGTTGTATCTCAAGAAGAAAAAATCGAAATATATGTAACAAGTTAAAAAAGGGGGGATAGGGTGAATACTACAGTTGAAAAACAGCAGATTATAACATCTAATACAGAGCAGTGGAAAATGTATTCAAAATTAGAAGGTAAGGAATATCAAATTCATATTTCAAAGCCGAGGCAACCAGCACCGGATTCAGGATATCCTGTCATTTACGTATTAGATGGCAATGCCTTTTTTCAAACATTTCATGAAGCAGTTAAAATACAATCAGTAAGAGCGGAAAAAACCGGTGTTTCACCAGCTATTATAGTAGGAGTGGGTTATCCAATTGAAGGCGCATTTTCAGGGGAAGAAAGGTGCTATGATTTTACGCCTAGCGTAATTTCAAAAGATGCCCCTTTAAAACCAGACGGTAAACCGTGGCCTAAAACAGGAGGAGCACATAATTTCTTTACTTTTATTGAAGAAGAACTGAAACCACAAATTGAAAAGAATTTTGAGATTGATAAAGGTAAGCAAACTTTATTTGGGCATTCGTTAGGTGGCCTATTCGCTTTGCATATAGTATTTACAAACTTGAATGCTTTTCAAAATTATTTTATTAGTAGTCCATCTATATGGTGGAATAATAAATCCGTTCTTAAAAAAGAAGAGAACCTTATAATTGAATTAAACAATGCTAAGTTTGAAACAGGAGTGTTCCTTACAGTTGGATCACTTGAACGAGGGCATATGGTTGTAGGTGCAAATGAATTATCAGAGCGCCTTCTCCAAGTAAACCACGATAAACTTAAATTTAAGTTTTATGAAGCTGAAGGGGAGAATCATGCATCTGTTGTGCCGACGTCTTTAAGTAAAGGATTGAGGTTTATTAGTTACGTATAGGAAAAAAGGTTATGGATAAAACATTCCATAACCTTTTTTAATATGTAGAATTGTCCTTTTCGAAAGTTTTGTTTCAACTTTTCGTCTAAAGAGACAAAAAGTTGTCACAAATCGGTCACAATTAGCATAAACATAAAATAGACGAAATGAACTTATTTCCAAAAAGGCTTGGTTTATTTCAATCATGATTCGTAGAGTTGAAAAAGCATGGATTAAAAGTTCACTATATTCCCAAGGAGGTAGATCGTATGAAAACTATTCTTGCTATCGCTGGACTTATTTGGGTTCTATCGCATGGCATTCCAATTTATGAAGGAGAACAAATTCGCAGTGCTCTAAATAAAAATTTTAATGAATATCATATCATTGATCGGCAAGATAATGTTGTGACAGTTCGAGTAAATGACTGTTTTCATACGGTAACCGTTGAAGGAACTTCAGTAGTGAATGATACAAAAGTATGTGATCAGCAATAATTATATATGGAAAGAAAAATTCTTGGATTAAATATCTGAAAATTTAAATTTAAACATTATAGACGAAGAATAAGCGGGGGCGGGTAATCCCCGCTTATTCTTGTTTCACTTTATTGAATTTTGATGAGAGATATAATGATTTTTTTGGCAAAAAGGAAAGGGTATACTGAAAATTGAGATTAAGAAGCTAATGAGTTGTTAAGAATAATCATAAAGTGTAAATATACTCTTATGGGGTATCATGCGTAGATATTTAATGCTATAATTGGTATACTCATAAAAAACAATTGTTTTATTGGATGAAGAGAAACTTTAAGAAGGTGATAATATGGATCATAAAGAGCATGAAGCAGTAACACATAGATCAGAAAAAGAAAAAGAACAGATTATAAATAGATTAAAGAGAATTGAAGGACAGGTCCGCGGTATTCAAAACATGATTGAAAATGATCGTTATTGCGTAGATATTTTAGTGCAAATTTCAGCGATTAATGCAGCAATGAAAAAAGTAGGGATGGGCGTTCTCAAAAATCATACGAGTCATTGTGTTTCAGGAGCTATTAAAAATGGAAATGGTGACGAAGCAATTGAAGAATTAATGACAGTATTTGAACGTTTTTCAAAAGCGTAAAAACAAGCTAGTATTTAACTGGCTTGTTTTTTTGTTTACCCTCATATTGGATTTTGGTGTATTGTAGTGAAAAAGTGTGTGTAAAATAAACTTTTAGAAAATAATTGAAAAATCATGATACAAAACCATTGATTACCTTAGGGGGGTATGGTAAGATGTAATTGTGATTAACAAACAATGAATAAACAAGAGGAGGATTTTAAATGGAACAGTTAACATTACAAGTTGAAGGTATGTCTTGTGGACATTGTGTAAATGCTATCGAAAGCAGTGTGAAAGAGCTAAACGGTGTTGAACAAGTGAAGGTTCAATTAGCAGAAGGAACTGTTGAAGTTACTATCGACTCGTCTGCTGTAACATTAAAAGATATCGTTGCTGTAATCGAAGATCAAGGATACGATGTTCAATAATTATTTTTAGATATGGAAATAAATCGTACTTTAAATGAAGTACGATTTATTTTGCTAATAATTATACCTCATAAGGGTATATAGAGGTGAGAGACATGAATGAAAAAAAAGAGGCCAATCTTCAAATATCAGGAATGACATGTGCGGCATGTGCAAATAGAATTGAAAAAGGTCTAAAAAAAGTAGAAGGTGTTCATGAGGCAAATGTAAATTTTGCGCTTGAAAAAACAAAAATAATGTACGATCCAACTAAAACAAATCCGCAACAATTTAAAGAAAAAGTTGAATTATTAGGATATGAAATTGTAAGTGATAAAGCTGAATTTACTGTTTCAGGAATGACATGTGCAACATGTGCAAATAGAGTTGAAAAGCGTTTAAATAAGTTAGATGGTGTGAACAAGGCGACAGTAAATTTTGCTTTAGAATCAGCCACAGTAGACTTTAACCCTGATGAAGTTAATGTAAATGAAATGAAGAGCGCGATTACGAAGCTAGGATATAAATTAGAAGTGAAACCAGATGATCAAGATGCATCAACTGATCATCGATTACAAGAAATTGAAAGACAAAAGAAGAAGTTTATTATTTCGTTTATTTTATCTTTCCCATTATTATGGGCAATGGTTAGTCATTTCTCATTTACGTCATTTATTTATTTACCAGATATGTTAATGAACCCTTGGGTGCAACTAGCACTTGCAACTCCTGTTCAATTTATCATTGGTGGACAGTTTTATGTTGGGGCTTATAAAGCGTTACGCAATAAAAGTGCTAATATGGATGTCCTCGTGGCACTTGGAACGTCGGCCGCGTATTTCTATAGTGTATATTTAAGTATTCAATCTATTGGTTCTTCGGAACATATGACAGATTTATATTTTGAAACGAGTGCGGTACTTATTACATTAATTATTTTAGGTAAATTATTTGAAGCGAAAGCAAAAGGGCGCTCATCAGAAGCAATTAAAAAATTGATGGGTTTACAAGCGAAGACAGCTACAGTTGTGCGAGATGGAACAGAAATAAAAATTTTGATTGAAGAAGTAGTAGCTGGTGATATCGTCTATGTAAAGCCTGGTGAAAAAATACCAGTAGATGGTGAGATTGTAGAAGGAAAATCAGCGATTGATGAATCGATGTTAACGGGTGAAAGTATTCCTGTTGATAAGTCAATTGGGGATGTAGTAATAGGTTCGACAATAAATAAAAATGGTTTTTTAAAAGTGAAAGCAACTAAAGTAGGCAGAGATACTGCATTAGCTCAAATCATTAAAGTAGTAGAAGAGGCACAAGGTTCAAAAGCTCCTATTCAAAGGGTAGCGGATCAAATTTCAGGTATTTTTGTACCGGTTGTAGTTGTGATTGCGATTATCACATTTGCAGTATGGATGATATTTGTTACACCTGGTGATTTTGGCGGAGCACTTGAGAAAATGATAGCAGTACTTGTTATCGCTTGTCCATGTGCATTAGGTCTTGCAACGCCTACATCTATCATGGCAGGATCAGGAAGATCGGCTGAGTATGGTATTTTATTTAAAGGTGGAGAGCATTTAGAAGCAACGCACCGATTAGATACAGTTATTCTAGATAAAACAGGTACTGTGACAAACGGAAAGCCTGTGTTAACAGATATAATTGTAGCAGATGGATTCCATGAAGAAGAAATACTACGTTTAGTAGGTGCGGCAGAAAAAAATTCTGAACACCCACTTGCAGAAGCGATTGTAGAAGGAATTAAAGAAAAGAAAATTGATATTCCAAGTTCAGAAACGTTTGAAGCGATTCCTGGATTCGGTATCGAATCAGTCGTAGAAGGAAAACAATTATTAATTGGCACACGTCGATTAATGAAGAAATTCAATATTGATATTGAAGAAGTTTCAAAATCAATGGAAGAGCTAGAACGAGAAGGAAAAACAGCAATGCTTATTGCAATCGATAAAGAATATGCTGGTATAGTTGCCGTTGCAGATACTGTGAAAGATACTTCAAAAGCAGCTATCGCAAGACTGAAAAAAATGGGTCTAGACGTTGTGATGATTACAGGAGATAATACACAAACTGCTCAGGCGATTGCAAAGCAAGTTGGTATTGATCACGTAATTGCAGAAGTATTGCCAGAAGGAAAAGCAGAAGAAGTGAAAAAACTGCAAGCAAATGGTAAGAAAGTAGCGATGGTTGGAGATGGGATAAATGATGCTCCTGCTCTTGCTACAGCGAACATTGGTATGGCAATTGGAACGGGAACGGATGTAGCGATGGAAGCAGCGGATATAACGTTAATCCGAGGTGATTTAAATAGTATTGCTGATGCGATCTTTATGAGTAAAATGACGATAAGAAATATTAAACAAAATTTATTCTGGGCATTAGCTTATAACGCGTTAGGAATTCCAATTGCGGCATTAGGCTTCTTAGCCCCTTGGGTTGCTGGAGCAGCGATGGCATTTAGTTCTGTATCCGTTGTATTAAATGCATTACGATTACAAAGAGTTAAATTAAAATCTTAAAAAGCTACATTAAGTAATTGAATAGAATTAAAAAACAATACTTTGAATAAGTATTGTTTTTTTGTTCGTATAGAAATTAAAACGATATAATAAAGAAGAATTATTGAATCGTATGTAGTAGAAAAGTTAAGAGGTAGTTTGGTAAGGAGACTTATATATGTTAAAAGATATTATAGTTAGAACATTTCAGAAAGAAGATTTAAATCGAGTATTACAATTGTTCTATGAAACAGTTCATACGGTTAATGCAAAAGATTATAATGAGTTACAGCTACAGGCATGGGCACCAGATCGACTAGATAGAGAAAGCTGGTTAAAGTCTTTAGAAAAGAATATTAGTTATGTAGCGGATCATAACGGTGTGATTGTAGGGTTTGGAGATTATAATGAGGATCATTACGTAGATCGTTTATTTACACATAAATATTATCAAGGGAAAAGGATAGCCTCATCCATATTACAGAAGTTAGAAAAAGAAGCAGTGAACCTAGGGCATAGGGAAATCTATACAGAAGCGAGTATTACAGCAAAACCTTTCTTTGAAAGTAAAGGTTTTATTTGCATAAAGGAACAAAAGAAACAGCATAATGGTCAGATTTTTATTAATTATGTTATGAAAAAAATATCCTTCTCATAAATGAGAAGGATATTTTTCATTATTTTACAGCTTCTTTTAGTTCTTTACCAGCTTTGAAAGCAGGTACTTTAGAAGCTGCGATTTGCATTTCTTCACCAGTTTGTGGGTTACGGCCTGTACGAGCAGCTCTTTCACGAACTTCGAATGTACCGAATCCGATAAGTTGTACTTTTTCACCAGCAGCTAAAGTGTTAGTGATTGATTCTACTACAGTTTGTACAACTACAGTAGCTTCTTTTTGAGAAATCTCAGCATTTTGTGCTACGTTTTTAATTAATTCTGTTTTGTTCATGTTTTTCACCTCATATGTAAATAATGCTATTTAAGTTGTTATTATAACGTATAAAACATTCGAGAACAAGTGTACGTACATATATTCGCAAAAAAAATGAAATTTGTAATATTTTTTAGGACATTTTATAGACATTCCATTTAAGCGGACAGAGATTTGTTCTTCATTTCAGTCTTCTCTTGATGAGAAGGTAGTTTCTTATTATAAGATATGAAGTAAGGTAGTGCTACAAATAACATACCTCCTACTAAATTTCCAAAGAAAACAAAAATAAAGTTTGGAAAATATTCAGCCCAAGTGAAATGACCGGCAAAAATTGCGGCTGGGATGACAAACATATTTGCTACAACGTGTTGAAATCCAATCGCAACAAAAGTCATAACTGGGAACCAAATACCGATAATCTTTCCGATAAATTCTTTACTTCCCATGCTGAGCCAAACAGCTAAACAAACGAGCCAATTACATCCGATTGCAGAAATAAATGCTTGCAATGGTGTATCTTGTAGTTTCGCTTGAGCGATAGAAATAGTTTTCGCTAAAAAAGCTCCTTCAGTTAAGCCGACGATATGACCGAAAAAATAGGCTACGAATACAGCTCCTATGAAATTGCTAAATGTAACAATAACTAAATTTCGTATGAAATAAAATAAAGTAATTTTCTTTTGGAGCCAGGCCATAGAAACTGTCATCATGTTACCAGTTACTAGTTCACCGCCTGCAAGAATAACGAGAATGAGACCAACAGGGAATACAGCAGCGCCTAGAAAACTAGAAAATGATCCCCAATATTTTGGCATTGTCCCAATAACATGAATATCGAGTAAATACCCTAATGCGATAAAAGCGCCACCAAAAAAACCAAGAATTAGCATAGGGAGCAATGATAAATGAGCTTTTTTCCTTCCTGAATTCGCAGCAAGTTCCGTAATTTCTTCTGGTGTAAATACAGACATGAATAACCCCTCCGTAATAAAATGATGGAATGAATAGAAAAAATTTCAAAAATCTATGTATTATAAAAATATGTTATGACTTCTGTATAAAATTGTCAAAGTGAATAGAGAGGGAATTACATATTGATAACATTGTTCATGTTGTGACATGAATGTAACAATAAGGATTTAAAGTGTTTCTAGAGGTGAAAACATGAATACGAATTATGTAAAAAAAGAACGAAAAAAATCAATCGTAAAGATATTTATTATTAGTTTTATAAGTATATTAATGATACCAGTAAGTTTGTATTATTATGCGACAGAAATAGAACGAAAACTAGTAACAGTTACGTGGAATGAAATAGAAGCTTCTACAATTCCTAAAGAGTTTAATAATAAAAAAATATTGCAGTTTTCAGATGTACATTTAGGGCCAGAGTTTACATTGAAGCAACTTGAACATTTGGTGGAGAAGATGAATGAAATACATCCAGATATCGTAGTTTTTACTGGAGATTTAATAGATAAATTTGGGTCTTATAGTGCGGAAAGAGAAGAAGCAAAGGCTATTTTGCAGAAAATTTACGCGCCCTTAGGGAAATATGCTGTGTTTGGGAATCATGATAGGGGCGGGGGCGGTAGTTTATTTTACAAAAAATATATGGAGGAAGCTGGTTTTTCTGTATTAGTAAATGAAGTGCAGAAGATTAAAGTGGAAAACGGCAAATATATTACAATATCAGGTTTAGATGATTTTCTATTAGGGAAGCCACAAATAGATTCAACTTTAAAAAACTTGAAACAAAATGATTTCAACATGTTATTAGTACATGAGCCGGATGTTGTAACCAAAATAAATCGTTACCCAATGGATCTTCAACTGTCAGGACATAGTCACGGAGGACAAGTCCAAATTCCTTTTGTAGGTCCATTAATTACTACCAAACTAGCTGAGAATTATGTTGAAGGTATGTATGAAGTAGAGGGGAAGAGTAAGCTGTTATATTTATATGTAAATCGTGGCATTGGGACTACTAGGATGCCTGTTAGATTTTGGAGTGTACCTGAACTTTCAGTTTTTGTGTTGAAGCAAAATAGTAACTAATGTATTCAATTCCACATCATCATTCTCAATTTGATTTTGATGAACGAGATGTGGTAATTTGTGGTAAATAAAAAACAACAATAGGTCCTATAACCTATTGTTGTTTTTTATTATTTTTGCAAGGAAAGACCATCAAAATATGTTCTATAGTTACTAGAGAATTCAAAGTTGTTTTTTGCATCCCAATTAATAGACCAAGACATTAGGCCGCGGAATGCAGGATAGCCACTCTGGTTAGAAAGTTTATACTTTCCTCCGAACGGAACTCCTTTAATGATATAATTTAAAGCTTTTTTCATTTCAGTTGGCGAAATGTATCCACCACTTGGAGCTGCCGCTGGTGCTGCTGGAAGCCCAATCATAACTTGATCTGAGCGAAGAGCTGGGAAAATGTTATTTGGATTACCACCTACAGGAAAACCATGTAAGAGCATATCTGCCATAGCGACTTCGTAGTCTGCAGTACCTTGATTGTAGTTATTACCGTCCATTCCAACCCCGCTGCCAGCGTTGTAGTGTTGAACGTGAATGTATGTTAGTTTATCTTTCACTCCGTAAATAATTGGTAAATATGCACCCCAGATACTTCCGTATGCGCTATAACCGCCTTGAACATAAGCTGTTTCAGGAGCCATGCTTAATAGAAAATCTGGACCATAATGATCTGAGATTGTTCGAATAGCTGATATAAGATTTACGATTTGGGGAGTAGTTGGGTTTTTGAAATTAATGTCATTTCCGTTTAAGTAAATACCTGATTCAAGGTCAATATCTATTCCATCAAAACCGTATTTATCGATTAGAGATTGTATGGAATTAATAAAACGTTGCTTAGCGGCATTGTCAGGAAGTAAAACGACTCCATTTTGTCCTCCTATTGAAAGAACTACTTTCTTTCCTATACTTTTTAAATAAGAAATATCTGATTTGAAGTCTGCATCTGTACCATACACAGGAGAAAATTCAACAGTGGAACGATCACCACCAGTTTCACCAAAAGATACATTGATTACATCCCATTTTGGTGAAACGTCTTTTAATTTAATAATGCCAGTACCGTTATCAAAGTTATGCCAGTATCCAACGAGTAATTTTGAACCTAAATTGTTTGCTGCTTGTGTTTGGAAAGGGGATAGCGGTAGTAGTAAGAACAGTACTAAAATACAACAAAAAAATTTGAACTTGTTTAACATATCAACACTCCTATACAAAAAGTTGTCTAGATGTATAATCTTGTTTGTTTAATAATATCTGAAAATTCTCTCTTTTGTAAGAGGACTATAATTTTCTCAACAATTGTGTGTGGGAAAGTATTAAACCTAATGAAATAATTTTTGAAGGAGATTGAATTGCAATTGTTAAATTCAGAATATTTTGATATATTTTAACGTATAGAACAAAATCTTTCGCACAGTACTCTTACATAAATTTCAAAATTTAGTTTGGAAGGGGATGTACAAGAGTTGGATAAAAATCTAAAGAAAGATCTCAAAATACGCCACATTACAATGATCTCAATTGGCGGCGTAATAGGGGCTGGTTTGTTTGTTGGAAGTGGTGCCGTTGTACATTCGGCAGGACCTGGTTCTATCGTTTCATATGCATTAGCAGGACTTCTAGTCATTTTCGTCATGAGAATGCTAGGAGAAATGGCAGCTGTAAATCCGACAAGTGGTTCATTTGCAACGTATGCAAGAGAAGCAATTGGTCCATGGGCGGGTTATACAATAGGCTGGTTATACTGGTTTTTCTGGGTAATTGTTATTGCAATAGAAGCCACAGCAGGTGCTGGTATTATCCAATATTGGATTCCACAAATACCGCTATGGTTATTAAGTTTAATATTAACAATTTTATTAACGCTGACGAACGTTTTTTCGGTGAAATCATTTGGAGAGTTTGAATATTGGTTTTCTTTTATTAAAGTAATAAGTATTGTTTTGTTCCTTTGTCTAGGTCTTGCTGTTATTTTAGGATTTGTTCCAGGAACAGAAGCACCCGGCACTTCGAATTTAATTGGACAAGGTGGGTTTATGCCAAACGGTATAAGTTCGGTCTTGCTTGGAATTACTGTTGTTATATTTTCATTTATGGGATCAGAGATTGTAGCAGTAGCGGCTGGTGAATCTGCAGAACCTGTAAAAGCAGTAAAAACAGCAACAAACAGTGTGATTTGGCGTATTCTTGTATTTTTTATTGGGTCTATAGCGGTAGTTGTTACGCTACTGCCATGGAATTCAGCTAACATATTAAAAAGTCCATTTGTAGCTGTACTTGAACATATAGGAATACCAGCGGCAGCACAAATTATGAATTTTATCGTTTTAACAGCTGTACTTTCTTGCTTAAATTCAGGCTTATATACAAATTCAAGAATGCTTTTTTCAATGGCAGAAAGAGGAGATGCGCCAAAGTCATTTTTAAAATTGAACAGTAGTGGTGTTCCTGTTCGAGCGGTTTTATTTGGAACGGTCTTCGCTTATATTGGAGTTGTTTTTAGTTACATTTCTCCAGATAAAGTCTTTTTGTTTTTAGTGAATGCATCTGGCGGGATTGCGTTACTAGTTTATCTCGTTATTGCAGTTTCGCATTTAAAGATGCGTAAAAAAATGGGGAAAGTAGAACAAAAAAATTTGAAAGTGAAAATGTGGCTTTTTCCGTATGTAACTTATGTTACAATTGCTGCTATTATAGCAGTTTTAGTTGCGATGTTCGCAATTGATACTTTACGTTCACAAGCACTTTTAACAATGTTTGTTACAGTTCTTATCATACTTTCTTATTTTATTTTTAATAGAAATAAAAATAGCACAGTTTTGAATCCTAAAAGTAAGAATGAGGAATCTGTTCGATTCTAATTTTCTTATTTTCGAAGAGAGTTACACCCAGTCATTGCTATAAAAGAATCATATATAATCATAGAAACAAGTAATTACTATTGTCATAGTGGATATAAACTTTTTTCTTGACTTTTTATACGAAGGCGAGCAAAATGGTAAAAAAGGAAGGGGGGGGATGATGATGGAAGAGTACGTATTAGAGCTGTATAACCTGTTATATACGACAGAATGGCAAGATATTGTTTCGTTTCTAGGAATAGTATTTTGCATGAAAATTGTAATTGTATATATGGAAGAGCAAGGTATGTTCTATTCCTTCTCATCTCCGTTCGATGTGCAGCGCGAGCCGTTGCTAAACTATGCCAATGTGAATTACGAACAATTTCCTTTTGTAGTTTTCTTTATGATTCGATTTATTACAGCAATTGTAAAGAAGAAGGAAAGTGATGATGAAGAGTGCCACGCAACTTGTAAGGTAGCTAACGTTTTTTAAGCTAAATACAAGGAGGAGATTTATATGTGGTTTCGATTTCTTATGATTGGTTTCTTTTCATTAACAGCAATTTCATTAATGGGATATCAAGTGTCTGAAATTTTTCAAGCATATAGCGATACATTTTTTAACAAAAATTAATCGCGTTGCTATTTGAATAATAAAGCGATAAAATCCTTCTTAAGAAGTTTTATTAAGAAGGATTTTTTTCTTTGTTTTGTCTTGCTGTGTCAAACTATTGTCACATTTACACTGTGAATAATATGTTAAAATAGTGAGGTTACGTATACATACTTGAAGGAAGAGGGAGTGACCATTTTGGTGGATCAATCAACAAATCAGAAAAGCTATGCTCCTATTGTGATAACGCTTTCTGTAATTGTAAATGCGATTATTTTATTTTTGTTCTTTGGACCTGTTGGCTATGAAGGAGAAGTACATTTTGATGTAACGATTTTACCAATGTTAAACGCGATTTTTAATAGCTTTACGTTCGTATTTTTATTAGCAGCGTTATTCTCTATTATTAAAAAGAATGTGAAAATGCATCGTGGTTTCATCCTTGCAGCATTTACGACAACTTTACTATTTTGTGTGTCGTATTTATCGTATCATTACTTAGCACCGGCAACACATTTTGGCGGAGAAGGATTCATTAAATATGTGTATTTCATCATTTTAATTACACATATTATCCTAGCAGCAATTATCGTACCACTTGCATTGTTTGCACTTGTATTTGGTTTTACAAATCAATTAACACGTCACCGTAAAATTGTACGTTGGACAATGCCAATTTGGTTATATGTAAGTTTATCTGGTGTTATTGTGTACTTAATGATCTCACCTTATTATCAATAAAAGTCTCAGCCTTTAGGCTGGGGCTTTTTTGTTAAGCAAATCTTTTTGTGAAATGAAAAAAATATGGTATACAAAAGTATAGTTGCTTTTCAAATAGAAGGGATGGTAAAGAAATATGCAAAATTTTGTATTTCGTAATCCAACGAAACTTATTTTCGGTAAAGATCAATTAGAACAGTTAAAAACTGAAATTCCACAGTTTGGTAAGAAGGTTCTTCTCGTATATGGAGGAGGCAGTATTAAAAGAAACGGTATTTATGATAATGTGATTTCTATTTTAAAGGATATTAATGCAGAAGTATTTGAATTGACGGGTGTTGAACCGAATCCTCGTGTATCAACTGTAAAGAAAGGGATTCAAATTTGTAAAGATAATGGAGTCGAATTTATTTTAGCAGTTGGTGGAGGAAGTGTAATCGACTGTACGAAAGCGATTGCTGCTGGTAGTAAATATGATGGAGATGTATGGGATATTGTAACGAAAAAAGCATTTGCTAGTGAGGCATTACCATTTGGTACTGTACTTACTCTTGCTGCGACAGGTTCTGAAATGAATGCAGGCTCGGTAATTACAAATTGGGAAACGAATGAAAAGTATGGATGGGGAAGCCCAGTTACATTCCCGCAGTTTTCAATTTTAGATCCAGTTCATACTGCATCTGTGCCGAGAGATCAAACGATTTATGGTATGGTAGATATTATGTCACATGTATTAGAACAATATTTCCATCATGGAACGAATACAGAACTACAAGATCGTTATTGTGAATCTGTTTTAAAAACAGTAATTGAGACAGCTCCCAAGCTTTTAAGTGATTTAGAAAATTATGAACATAGGGAAACAATTTTATATTGCGGAACGATGGCGTTAAATGGTATTTTAGCGATGGGAGTAAGAGGTGACTGGGCAACTCATAATATTGAACATGCAGTTTCTGCTGTTCATGATATACCGCATGGAGGCGGCTTAGCAATTCTATTCCCTAACTGGATGAAGCATGTCGTAGATGAAAATGTAAGTCGTTTTAAACAGTTCGCTATTCGTGTATTTGAAATAGAAACAGATGGAAAAACAGATAAAGAAGTGGCGTTAGAAGGAATTGAGGCACTGCGTCAATTTTGGACTTCAATTGAAGCGCCAGCAACATTAGCTGATTACGGTATTGGAGAAAATGAAATTGATATAATGGCTAATAAAGCGATGGCGTATGGTGAATTTGGTAACTTTAAAAAATTAAATAAAGATGATGTTCTAAGTATATATAAAGCTTCTTTATAAGTGAATTTAGAAAAGAAACCTATTTGATTGTTTGATCGAATAGGTTTCTTTTTTTGCTTTTTATAAACGTTTATGAATGTTTGTGATTATTTTTGATTGTTTATGGTTGATTTTTGTGACCGTTTTCATTATACTGTAATCAAAGAAGAGGTGAATAAAATGTTAACTCCTGAACGTCATCAAATGATATTGCAACTTGTAAAAGAACAGAGAGTTGTAAAATTACAGCAATTAGTTGAAAGAACAGAAAGCTCTGAGTCGACAATTCGCCGTGATTTAGCACAATTGGAAAAGCAAAGGTTATTAAAAAGAGTTCATGGTGGTGCCGCTGTTTTAACAGGAAAAGGGCAAGAACCAACGATGGTTGAAAAATCATCCAAAAACATTCAAATAAAACAACAAATTGCTAATTATGCAGCTAGCGTTGTTGAACAAGGTGATTGTATTTATTTAGATGCGGGGAGTACAACATTTGAAATGATTCCATTTTTAATCAATAAAGATGTTACTGTCGTTACGAATGGACTTATGCATATTGAAGCTTTAGTTGAAAATAATATTCGTGCGTATTTACTAGGCGGAATGATGAAGAGTAGGACGAAAGCTTTAATCGGTGCTATGGCACAGGAAAGTATGCAGAAGTATCGCTTTGATAAATGTTTTTTAGGTGCAAATGGTGTACATGAACAGCTTGGCTTTACAACGCCAGATCCAGAAGAAGCGCTCCTAAAACAAATGGCACTAACATTAGCAAACGAAGGATATTTCTTAATTGATGAAAGTAAGTTTTCAGAAGTTGCGTTTGCGAAAATTGCAAATGTTGAAGATGCAAATATTATTACAAACCATTTAGAAATTGATTTAGAAAAATATAAAAAACAAACCAATGTAATTGAGGCTGATAAACAATGATCTATACAGTTACTTTAAACCCATCTATTGATTATGTAGTGCAAGTTCCTTCTTTTGATTTAGGAACAATAAATCGAGCGGAGAAAGATATGAAGTTTCCTGGAGGAAAAGGAATTAATGTTTCTCGTGTTCTTCAGCGTTTAGGTGTTAAAAATATAGCACTTGGATTTACTGGTGGATTTACTGGTCAATTTATTAAAGAGGTATTACATGACGAAGGTGTAACAACAAACTTCGTCCAAGTAGATGAAGATACTCGCATTAATGTGAAAATAAAAGGGAAAGAAGAAACAGAATTAAATGGCCAAGGTCCTATTGTAACAAAAGAGCAGTTCGAACAGTTAATGAAAAAAATTGAGAGTATGCAACCTGGAGATTGTGTTGTACTCGCTGGGAGTGTACCAGTCTCTATTCCAAGTACCTTTTACGAATCAATCGCTGCGTTTGGAGCTGAAAAAGGTATTCGTGTAGTAGTAGATGCAAGTGGAAGTGCACTGCAACATGTAATTAAAAATAAGCCATTTTTAATTAAGCCAAACCACCATGAACTTGGTGAGTTGTTTGGAGTGGAGCTTTCAACAGTAGAAGACATTTTACCTTATGGAAGAAAATTAATTGAACAAGGTGTAAAACACGTTATCGTATCGATGGCTGGAGAGGGAGCTTTATTATTTACGGCAGAAGGTATATATGAAGCGACTGTTCCAAAAGGTGTTGTAATTAATTCAGTTGGGGCCGGAGATTCTCTTGTTGCAGGGTTTGTAGGCAAATATGAACAGACAAAAGATATTGAAAAGGCATTTCAATACGGCGTTGCAACAGGGAGTGCAACAGCATTTTCAGCTGATTTATGTAAGAAGGAAAAAGTAGAAGAATTATTGTCGCAAGTAATTGTAGCTAAGCGATAGGGGGAAGCAACATATGAAAATTACAGAACTATTAAAAAGGGATACAGTCATTATGGATTTGACAGCTTCAAATAAAGAAGCTGTCATAGATGAATTAGTTGAGAAATTAAACGGGGCAAATCGTTTAAATAGTAAAACGGAATTTAAAGAAGCTATTTTAAAGCGGGAGTCCCAAAGTACGACTGGAATAGGGGAAGGTATTGCAATACCTCATGCGAAGACAAAGGCTGTTAAACAACCATCGATTTGTTTTGGTAGAAGTGTAAGCGGTATCAATTATGAGTCGCTTGATGGACAACCGGCATACTTATTCTTTATGATTGCTGCAAGTGAAGGAGCGAATAATACTCATTTAGAAACGTTGTCTCGTTTATCGACATTATTAATGGATGAAGGGTTTCGCAAGCAACTATTAGAAGCGAAGGATGAAAGTGAGCTTCTTCAACTATTTGATGAAAAAGAGAATGAAAAAGAAGAAGAGATTGAAGTCGCAAAACCAGAAGGAAATGAACCGTACGTACTTGCTGTTACAGCTTGCCCAACTGGAATCGCTCACACATATATGGCGGCGGATAGCTTAAAAGCAAAAGCGGCAGAGTTAGGAATAGCGATTAAAGTTGAAACGAACGGATCAACAGGTATTAAAAACGGTTTAACGAAAGAGGATATTGAACGTGCAACAGCTATTATTGTTGCGGCAGATAAACAAGTAGAAATGAATCGTTTTGCTGGTAAACATGTCATTCAAGTGCCAGTTGCTGATGGGATTAGAAAAACGGAAAATCTGCTTAAACGAGCTGTCAAACAAGATGCACCAATCTTTAAAGGTGTAAAAGAGGATGGGAAAACAGAAAGTATTGAGAGAGAAAAAGGATTAGGAATTTATAAGCATTTAATGAGCGGTGTAAGTAATATGCTTCCATTCGTTGTTGGTGGCGGGATTTTAATAGCGCTAGCATTTTCGTTTGGTGGTATAAAGGCGGAAGGTCCTTTAGCTGAATTGTTCATGTCAATTGGTGGAGGAAAAACAGGTGCATTTTTATTCCTTGTACCAATTTTAGCTGGATTTATTGCAAGCTCTATTGCTGATCGTCCTGGTTTTATGCCTGGTGTTGTAGGTGGATTTTTAGCGGCGAATGCGAATGCTGGATTTTTAGGTGGATTAATTGCTGGTTTCTTAGCTGGATATGTTGTTTTAGGGTTAAAAAGATTATTTTCAGGACTACCAGTACAATTAGAAGGAATTAAACCTGTTTTGTTATATCCAGTCTTTGGATTATTGATTACAGGAGTTGTAATGCAAAAAGTAGTAATTCCGCCTGTAGTAGCATTAAATGAAATGTTGACAGGGTGGTTAAATGGTTTAAATGGTACGAATGCTATATTACTAGGTCTTATTTTAGGTGGTATGATGGCAATTGATATGGGTGGTCCAATTAATAAAGCGGCATTTACGTTTGGTATTGCTGCAATAGAAGCACAGAATTTTGGAGTGCACTCAGCAGTTATGGCTGGTGGTATGGTACCGCCACTTGCGATTGCATTCGCAACTACATTCTTTAAATCAAAGTTTACAGAAGCGGAACGTAAATCTGGTTTAACAAATTATATTATGGGAGCATCGTTCATTACAGAAGGTGCGATTCCGTTTGCAGCTGCAGATCCGGTTCGAGTAATCGTAAGTTGTGTTGTTGGTTCAAGTATTGCAGGTGCGTTATCTATGTTATTCCAAATTACATTACCGGCACCGCATGGTGGATTATTTGTAATAGCGTTAGTAAATAAACCGTTACTATATATTTTCTCTATATTAATTGGAACAATTGTCTCGGCTATTATGCTAGGTGTTTGGAAAAAGAAAGTTCAATAACAAATAAAAAGAGAGTAGCTTTTAGTAGCTGCTCTCTTTTTATTACAAAAAAATAAGTTAACAATGGAATATTGATGTTTTTTGGTAAAAGATGTAACGAATTGTGAATTTTTTGTAACAAAAAAGTAACACTGTAATTTTTTCTGGAAAAAAGTTCTTGTGCTCGTATATGAAAAATATATGAAAACCACTGGAGATTGTATGAGAAATATATTTTATTAATATGGAAATTTATGTTACAACTCGTTAATTGTATATTACGAATGCTTTGTAATTGTGTGATTTCTAAAAATTCTAAAAATCTGTTGCTATAATGAAAATACGAAAACAAAGCAAATGGAGGCTATTCATGAAAAAATTATTAAGTATAGCAACAGCAGCAGTTTTTGGTCTTGGGATTTTTGCGGGTTCTGCTAAAGCGGAAACAATTGTAACAACAGACGTATTAAATGTTAGAGAAAACCCAAATGTAGAGTCAAAGCTTGTAGGTAAAGTGTTAAGTGGGAATACACTAGATGTTATAAATACAGAGAATGGATGGACAAAAATTAAGTTAAACGGTAAGGAAGCGTTTGTAAGTGCTGATTTTACAAAGAGCACATATTATGTAACGGCGGGCGTATTAAATGTTCGTGCTGGAGCGAATACTGATTCTGAAATTTTAGGTAAACTTAATAAAAATGATGTGATTGAAACGACGAATCAAGTTCAAAATGAATGGTTACAATTCGACTACAATGGAAAAGTCGGATATGTTCACGTGCCATTTTTAACAGGAACGGCACCTGTAATTGAAAAGAAAGAGGTTGTAGCTCAAGAAGAAGCGCCGGTTAAAAATAATACAGCAGTTAAGAATAAAGAGTCTGTTAAGAGTAACGATTCTATTAAGAATGTAGAATCAAGTAAACCTGTGGTAAAAGAAAAGCCGGCTGCAAAACCAGTTGCGAAATCTACTGAAACAAGTGCGCCTACTGGTGGTCGTGAAATTACAGTAGAAGCGACGGCATATACAGCAGATCCGAGTGAGAATGGTTCGTATGGTGGTCGTGTATTAACTGCAATGGGGCATGATTTAACAGCAAATCCAAATATGAAAGTAATTGCTGTTGATCCGAAAGTAATTCCGCTTGGATCAAAAGTATGGGTAGAAGGATATGGAGAAGCGATTGCTGGAGACACTGGTGGTGCGATTAAAGGAAATCGTATTGATGTATTAGTCGGTTCAGATGGTAGTGCTAATAGCTGGGGGCGCAAATCTGTAAAAGTGAAAGTTATACAATAGGTTATCGATATTAATATAAAAAGCGGTTGCTTGAAATTATGTAAGCAGCCGCTTTTTATGGATTATTGAAAGGGATAAATAGTTTTACCTGTAATAATTTTATATGCACTGCAAAATTGTGTTTGTATATATTCTGTATTTTTATTTTCTGGATGTGATGTTGTTTCATGGAGAGTAGAATGAAAAGCCCGTAGTAAACAATTTAGGGCGAAGTATAATTCCTCTTGTGAACAATTTTGTTCTTTTGTAGAAGTAGCTAAAATGAGGTCTTTTGTCAAAGATGAAAAATTGATGGTGGATTGTTTCATAGTTAACTCATCCTCTCGAAACTATTTTTATCATGTATATGCAGAATTGGACAAACTATGTTCTTTTTTATATGTAATTTCATGTACCGAAATGAAAGAACTTGCAATCATGCCGTTAAAATTGGTAAGATTGGGTATAATCAATAGATGGAGTATATTACATAAAGAGAGTTGAATGCTATGGGAGAAGTGCAACGTGAAAAAGTTGCTGTCATCATTGGACCAACAGCTGTTGGAAAGACGAAGTTAAGTATCGATCTTGCCAAAGCGTTGAACGGTGAAATTATTAGTGGTGATTCCATGCAAATCTATCGAACGATGGATATTGGAACTGCAAAGGTAACACAAGCAGAGATGGACGGAATTCCACATTATATGGTCGATATAAAAAATCCGGAAGATTCATTTTCTGTCGCGGAATTTCAAGAACGTGTTCGCAAACATATTCGAGAAATTACAGAACGTGGTAAATTACCAATTATAGTTGGTGGGACCGGTCTTTATATACAATCTGTTTTATTCGATTATCAGTTTACAGATGATGCTGGTGATGTGATATACCGAGAGCAAATGGAAAAGTTAGCTTTAGAACGCGGTGTGGAATATGTACATAAAAAATTGCAAGAAGTAGATCCGGAAAGTGCGGAGCGTATTCATGCAAATAATGTACGACGTGTCATTCGGGCGTTAGAAATTTTCCACACGACGGGTGAAAAAATGAGTGACCAAATTGAGAAACAAGAAAAAGAGTTACTCTATGATGTTTCATTAATTGGCTTGACAATGGATCGAGAAATGCTATACGATCGCATTAACTTACGAGTGGATTTGATGATGGAACAAGGCCTATTAGAGGAAGTAGAAGGTCTGTATAATAGAGGGATACGAGATTGTCAATCTATTCAAGCAATTGGATATAAAGAAATCTATGATTATTTTGAGAATCGAGCCCCTTTAGAAGATGCGGTATCACAATTAAAGACGAATTCGCGTCGTTATGCAAAGCGTCAATTAACGTGGTTCCGTAATAAAATGGATGTCACGTGGTTTGATGTTACAGACGGTGAAAAAACGTCAGAAATTTTACGATACATAGAAGGAAAGTTACAAGTAAAGTCGAATAATAGTAAGTAGAGAAAAAGAGGAGGATTCGACATGAAGCAATCAATCAATATTCAAGATCAGTTTTTAAATCAACTCCGTAAAGAAAATACGTTTGTTACGCTGTACTTATTAAATGGTTTCCAGCTTCGTGGACTAATTAAAGGATTTGATAATTTTACAGTCCTGCTGGAAACAGAAGGTAAGCAACAGCTTATTTATAAACATGCAATTTCTACATTTGTACCACAAAAAAATGTTTCAATTGAATTAGAATAGTAATGAATTATTGTACATAACAAAAAAAGAGCGAGTTTCCTCGCTCTTTTTTTATTTGTCATAAACAATCTATGATGAAATTTAAGCGATTCTAAATACAGTAAGGCGGATGTTAGTATTTCCTGTCGCAGGGATCGTAATCTCATTAAGAGTAGATTGAACAGAAATTCTTGCACCAGCTGCTAATGTTTCGATTGTAGTAAATGAAAGTGAGTCGCCTATTAAATTTGAAGAGAAATTATCAGTTGCGACTGCTCCATTAATTGAAATTCCTACTCCGAGTGGAGCGCATCCTGGCGCAGTTGTAGAAATGGATACGCTAATTACATAAATACCACCGTTAATAACAGTAACTGTATCTGTGCCGTTGAAGATAATATTGTTTACGTTAATTGCAGTACTAAAAATAAAGTTATTAAATTGCAGTACTGTTTGCTGAATATTGTTTGTTACAACAATTGTTGCTATAGGGAAGCTAGGTCCAGTTGGCCCAGTAGGTCCGGTAGGTCCACCAGAAGGTCCAGTAGGTCCAGTAACTCCTATACCAGTAGCGCCGGTAGCACCTGTTGGTCCTTGAATGCCTTGAGGTCCGGTAGCACCCGTGTTACCTTGAACGCCTTGAGGTCCAGTAGCGCCAGTAGCACCAGTAGCACCTGTGTTACCTTGAGCACCTTGAGGTCCGGTAGCACCAGTAGCACCAGTAGCACCTGTGTTACCTTGAGCACCTTGAGGTCCGGTAGCACCGGTAGCACCTGTGTTACCTTGAACACCTTGAGGTCCAGTAGCACCGGTAGCACCCGTGTTACCTTGAACGCCTTGAGGTCCAGTGGTACCGGTAGCGCCTGTGTTGCCTTGAACACCTTGAGGTCCAGTAGCGCCAGTAGCACCTGTGTTACCTTGAGCACCTTGAGGTCCAGTGGTACCGGTAGCGCCTGTGTTGCCTTGAACGCCTTGAGGTCCAGTAGCACCAGTAGCACCAGTGTTACCTTGAACACCCTGAGGTCCAGTAGCGCCGGTAGCGCCGGTAGCACCGGTAGCACCAGTGTTACCTTGAACGCCTTGAGGTCCAGTAGCGCCGGTAGCACCAGTGTTACCTTGAGCACCTTGAGGTCCGGTAGCACCAGTAGCACCTGTGTTACCTTGAGCACCTTGAGGTCCGGTAGCACCAGTAGCACCTGTGTTACCTTGAGCACCTTGAGGTCCAGTAGCACCAGTAGCACCTGTGTTACCTTGAGGTCCCTGAGGTCCAGTAGGTCCAGGAGGCCCGCCAGAAGGTCCGGTAGGTCCGGTAACTCCTATACCAGTAGCGCCAGTGGCACCGGTAGCACCGGTAGCACCGGTAGCACCTGTGTTACCTTGAACACCTTGAGGTCCAGTAGCACCAGTAGCACCTTGAGGTCCAGTGGCACCGGTAGCGCCAGTAGCACCCGTGTTACCTTGAGGTCCAGTGGCACCGGTAGCGCCAGTAGCGCCCGTGTTACCTTGAGGTCCGGTAGCGCCAGTAGCGCCCGTGTTACCTTGAGGTCCGGTAGCGCCAGTAGCGCCCGTGTTACCTCGAGGTCCAGTGGCACCGGTAGCGCCAGTAGCGCCCGTGTTACCTTGAGGTCCGGTAGCGCCCGTGTTACCTCGAGGTCCAGTGGCACCGGTAGCGCCGGTAGCACCCGTGTTACCTTGAGGTCCAGTGGCACCGGTAGCGCCCGTGTTACCTCGAGGTCCGGTAGCGCCAGTAGCGCCCGTGTTACCTCGAGGTCCGGTAGCACCAGTAGCGCCTGCTGGTCCAGTAGGTCCGGTAGGTCCTTGAATGAACGAAGCAGAATTAACTAGAGCAGTTTGTAATGCTGCTATTAATTTAAGAAGCTCTTGAAGTGTGCAAGGGTCAATTCGGAATAATTTTGTAATGTATAGTAAATAGTTAATGAGATTTTGAAGCTCAATAAATACAGCGCTTGCTACAAAGGTTGGATTTCTTAATATAGTTATTAAGTTTTTAATAATAGCTAACCCTTGTGCTTTCAGGGAGGAAGTAGCGTCTAGTGAACAAATAAAATTACTTAGTAGGTTCAATGTATCGATTAGATCTTCAATATTTTTTGGGGATGGATTTGCAAAAAGTGTTGGGATTATTTTTGTTAAATCAATAATAATCGCACGAAATGTTCTAAGTTGAGCTTTAGTAATTGGGATTGATGGAGTATTTGGGATTCGTCCAGCGCTACTTGGAAAGCATGGTTTGGAGAATTTGTTTTGATTGTCGTTATAACGAGACATTAAATCTCTCCTTTCTCACGAAAATGTGAACGAAACTCATCATAGTAGATGCAGAAATTAGTTAAATGGTCATAGTAAAATCGTTTGTTTAAAGAAAAAATAGAAAAAACGCCTTACAATAAGGCGTTTTTTCTATTTTCTGCGTATTGATAATATCGCTTTAATGAAATTTTTGATTTGAATCCAGCGAGTTTTATAATTTCTGATTCAGGAGTTTCTTTTTTTATTAAGTTTAAAATATAGGTGTTACGAAAATGTTGTCCTGAAATTCCTTTACGTAAATTGGCTCTAGCCACTTCGAGGCGAATCATTTTTTGTATAGCAATTTCCGTTAATGCCTTTGGTGCATCATTTTCATATACCCACCTGTATGTTCCGCGGTTAAAATCAAATGCGACAAACAATGAATCATCACTATGATACTTAGGACGAACTGGTTCTGGGATACTTTTGTAATAATTATATAGTTGTTTTTTGTCTTCTTTTGCTAATGTAATTGTTCTTTCTACACCTGCGGTTGCTGGGATTGACAATGTGTTAGTTTCAAAGTGAACGTGATGCATTGTTAATGCTGTAAGTTCCTGTAAGGATAAACCGTAGTCGATCAATAGATTTAAAATAGCAATATTGCGATCCGTTAATAAAGGGCGCACAGGAAGTTGTTTTTCTGAAAGTCCTTCTAATGAAGTGACTATATACTTTAATCTTTTTTCTTCATCAGGTGAAATGAAATCTTCGTTACGAAGTGTACGGTCTGGTTGAATAGATATTTCCATATTCTTCAATGGATTGGGAATGTTTAGAAAGTGATGCATTCTATTTAATACAGTAAATACACGATGCATCGTTTTTTCTGAGTAATGTCGATTCGTTTTTAAATCGGAAAAGTAATCTTCGTAGTCTTTTGTACAAAGTGTAGCCCATATATTACTGGAAGGGAGCTTTTTGTTTTTTTCTAACCAATGTCCGAAGTCTTCAACGTCATAAACATAACGTTTAATAGTTGAGGGTTTTCGGCCTTTATTCAATAAAAAAATAGAAAAGGCTTGTATTGTATCATGGAATTCCGTTGTCTCCATAGTCCCACCACCTTAATTATTTCTTATATTATAGCAAACTTTTCTGAAAATAGGCATTTACAAGGGGGACAGGAATAATAATATTTGGTGAGTGGATAAAGTGAAACTATAATCAGTGGGGATTTTGTTCATCCTCTGCGATTATTAGTTGAACCAATCGGGCATTTACGGGCGGTTATCTCCCGCTTAAATACCAAACGTTTGCTGAATGTCGAGGTGGGAGTCTTACTGCTCGCAAATAGCGGGATAAAATGAGGTGATTGTATGGAACAATCGATGCGAAAGAAAAACAACAATCAAATTAATATTGTGTTAAACCATCGAAAGAAAATTTCTTTGCCAGCCGCAGAAAATAAAACGGTAATTTCAAATGAAACTACAATTAAACATGAAATGCTGCAGAGAATTGAAGAAGAGATGGGGAAGCTTGTTGGGATGGATGATATAAAAAAGATAATAAAAGAAATATATGCTTGGATTTATGTGAATAAAAAAAGACAAGAGAAGGGATTGAAGTCTGAGAAGCAAGTGCTTCATATGCTGTTTAAAGGGAATCCGGGTACAGGGAAGACAACTGTTGCTAGAATGATAGGAAAATTGCTGTTTGAGATGAATATTCTATCGAAAGGCCACTTGGTTGAAGCTGAACGTGCTGATCTTGTAGGAGAGTACATCGGCCATACAGCTCAAAAAACAAGAGACTTAATAAAAAAAGCAATGGGAGGTATTTTGTTTATTGATGAGGCGTATTCTTTAGCTCGAGGAGGAGAGAAGGACTTTGGAAAAGAAGCAATTGATACGCTTGTAAAACATATGGAAGATAAACAACATGGTTTTGTATTGATTTTAGCTGGATATTCAAGAGAGATGAATCACTTTCTTTCGTTAAATCCAGGGCTGCAATCTCGTTTTCCATTTATTATTGAATTTGCGGATTACTCGGTAAATCAGCTATTGGAAATTGGAAAGAGAATGTATGAAGATCGTGAATATCAGTTATCAAAAGAAGCTGAATGGAAATTTAGGGATCATTTACATGCGGTGAAGTATTCGTCGCAAATTACATCATTTAGTAATGGGCGGTATGTACGGAATATTGTTGAAAAATCAATTCGTACACAGGCGATGCGGTTGTTGCAAGAAGATACGTATGATAAAAATGATTTAATTGGAATATCGAGTATGGATTTGATGCTCGAAGAGGAGACGCACAGTACATAAACTGTGCGTCTATTTTTGTGTATAAGTTCGTTTACTCTTTTTTTGCTTTTTCTTGGTGCGCTTTATGGAAGCGTTCCATTTTAGCGCTCTTTTCGTGTGCTGAATTAGGGTCGTGTCCAAATTGGTTTACTGAACTTTTTTGAGCTCCTTTATTAACGTGGTTTGTCATTTGTATTCACCTCACTTTAAAAATTAGTATAAACATTATATAAAGAAAAAATCGTTAGAAAAGAAAAACCTCTTTACGATATGTAAAGAGGTTAGATTGCTATTTATGCATTGAACGTTCTTTCGTTTCGATACGTCTGTGCGGTAAATGCCATTTGTAATGAATAGAAACCATGCGGAAGCAAACAATTAAAATAAATAAAATGTAAAGGGCCCAATCGCTAACAATAATTTGAGCGCCAATTAAGAAACCTGCTAAAATTGTCCAAAAGGCATATACTTCAGCTCGAAGAACGAGAGGTTTTCTGCGGGCTAAAAGGTCGCGAATGATACCGCCGCCGATACCAGTTAAAACAGCTGCCACGATTGTGGCACTAATTGGTAAATTTAATTTTTGAGCATATAATGCTCCTTGTACAGCAAATGCTGATAAGCCGATAGCGTCAGTGATATTTTCCCACTTTTTCCAATGTCTAATTAACTTATTTGGAAAAAGAAAAATAATAGTCATTGATAAAAGTGCGATTTGGAATAACATGTCTTGTTGCCAAAACGCGACAATCGGATAACCGATTAATAAATTACGAAGGGCACCTCCCCCAAATGCGGTTGCCATTCCTAAAATATACACCCCGAAAATATCATAATCCTCTTCCATTGCAACAATGGCTCCGCTTAGTGCGAAAGCGATTGTGCCTATGATGCTAAAAATCTCCCATGCCATGAATTTTCTCCCCCGCTAACTAGATGAAATGTGCTTCCTCTGCTATTATATTAGAAGGTTTAAATTTCGAAAAGGATGAGTGAACATATTTGATGGAAGAAAAAGAAAAAGTCATATTAGTAGGCTGTCAATTGCCGCAAGATGATGATGAAAAATTTATGCATTCCATGAAAGAGCTTGCATCACTAGCTAAGACTGCGAGAGCGGAAGTGTTAGTTTCAACAACGCAAAAACGACCGAAGTTTCATCCGGCAACTTACATAGGTAAAGGGAAATTAGAAGAGCTTACAATGCTAACTGAAGAATTAGAGCCGGATGTTATTATATTTAATAATGAATTAACGCCGAGTCAAATTCGGAATTTATCCTCAGTATTAGATGCGAGAGTAATTGATCGAACGCAACTAATACTAGATATTTTTGCGCAACGTGCGAAGTCGAGGGAAGGTAAGCTTCAAGTAGAATTAGCTCAGTTGCAATATACAATGCCACGTCTTATGGGGCAAGGGTTGTCCTTATCACGTCTTGGTGGTGGTATTGGAACGAGAGGACCGGGTGAGACGAAACTTGAGACGGATCGTCGTCATATTCGATCGCGTATTGATGAAATAAAGAAACAACTTGCAGTTGTTGTGGAACACCGAAAAAGATATCGTGAGAGAAGAAAAGACAATAAAGTATTTCAAATTTCATTAATAGGCTATACAAATGCAGGGAAATCGACACTGTTTAATAGATTAACGGAAGCTAATACGTTTGAAGAAAACCTTCTGTTTGCAACACTAGACCCAACGACGAGGAAGATGCCCTTACCTTCTGGTTATACAGTATTACTAACTGATACTGTTGGCTTTATACAAGATTTACCCACTTCATTAATTGCTGCTTTTCGTTCAACACTGGAAGAAGCGGGGGAAGCAGATGTTATTTTACATGTAGTTGATTCTGCGGATCCTAACTACATAGGGCATGAAAAAACAGTAAAACGATTATTATCAGAACTTGAAATTAATCATATTCCTATTATTACGTTATATAATAAAAAAGATGAATTACATCAAAACTTTATTCCGTTTCCGAAAAGTGATTTCTTAATGACTAGTGCTTTTGAAGAAAGTGATTTATTGCGTATAAAAGAAGCGATAGAAATGAAAATGAAGAAAGAAATGGATCGTTATCGAGTAGAAATCCCTCCGAGTGAAGGTAAGTTATTAACGCTTTTAAAGACGGAAACGCTATTAGCAAAGATGGAGTTTCTGGAAGATAAATTTGTATATGATTGTGCAGGGTATATTTTTACTCATTCATCGCTTAATGTGCAATTAAAGAGATTTTTAGTGGAAGAAGGAGAAAATAAAAATGTTTGATCGTTTGAAAAATGGAGAAAAAATTGCTCCAATCGTAAAAGAAGTAGAGAATCAGATTACAGAAGTACATAAACGTGCGGATGAAGTAATTGAAAGTAATCAGTTTCGTGTATTAGAAAGTTTTCGTAAACATAAAATTAGTGACTCGCATTTTATCCCGACGACAGGTTATGGTTATGATGATATTGGCCGTGATACGTTAGAAAAAGTGTATGCTGATGTGTTTGGAGCGGAAGCTGGACTTGTTCGTCCGCAAATTATTTCAGGTACTCACGCTATTTCTACAGCGTTATTCGGTATTTTACGTCCAGGAGATGAGTTATTGTACATTACTGGGAAACCGTATGATACGTTAGAGGAAATCGTTGGTGTGCGTGGGAAAGGTGTAGGTTCATTTAAAGAATATAATATTGGTTACAATGCAGTTCCGCTAACTGAAGGTGGGCTTGTTGATTTTGAAGCTGTTGCAGCAGCGATTCATAGTAATACGAAAATGATCGGTATTCAGCGCTCGAAAGGTTATGCTACTCGTCCATCGTTTACTATTTCTCAAATTAAAGAGATGATCGCGTTTGTTAAAGAAATTAAACCTGATGTTGTTGTGTTTGTAGATAATTGTTATGGGGAGTTTATTGAAGAGCAAGAGCCGTGTCATGTTGGTGCAGATTTAATGGCGGGTTCGCTTATTAAAAACCCAGGCGGGGGAATTGTAAAAACTGGTGGTTACATTGTCGGTAAAGAACAGTATGTTGAAGCGTGTGCATATCGTTTAACATCTCCGGGAATTGGTGCGGAAGCTGGAGCGTCTTTATACAGTCTGCAAGAAATGTATCAAGGGTTCTTCTTAGCGCCACATGTTGCAGGACAAGCGCTGAAAGGTGCAATTTTTACAGCTGCGTTTTTAGAAAAGTTAGGAATGAACACGTCACCAGCGTGGAATGCACCAAGAACAGACTTAATTCAATCTGTTCAATTTGATGATAAAGACCGTATGGTTGCCTTCTGTCAAGCGATTCAATATGCATCTCCAATTAATTCGCATTTTACTCCGTATGCAAACTATATGCCAGGTTATGAAGATGATGTAATTATGGCGGCGGGAACATTTATTCAAGGTGCAAGTATTGAATTGTCTGCTGATGGTCCGATTAGACCACCGTATGTTGCATATGTGCAAGGTGGATTAACGTATTCGCATGTTAAAATTGCGATTTGTTCTGCGATTGATGAATTGATTGAAAAGAATTTATTAACAATTTCTTAAAGGGGAGCTGTCGATATCGGCAGCTTTTTTCGTATAAAAGTAACGATTTATGCGATTAGAAAAAAGAATGAAAAAATTTATAAAAAATCATGTAAGAAAAGCTAACATCTATTGACACTAAACATAACATGTTATAAAATGAGAAGCAGTTAAGGCGAAGGAGGAACTGAAAAATGAAAGAAGATAGACGTTCTGCCCCGCTGTTTCCAATTGGTATTGTTATGGATTTAACACAATTGTCTGCACGTCAAATTCGCTACTATGAAGAGCATAATCTTGTTTCTCCAACCCGTACAAAGGGGAATCGTAGATTATTTTCATTTAACGATGTAGATAAGTTGTTAGAGATTAAAGATTTGTTAGATCAAGGCTTGAATATGGCTGGTATTAAGCAAGTGTTACTAATGAAAGAAAATCAAACAGAAGCAGTGAAAGTAAAAGAAGAAACGAAAGAAATTTCAAAAACTGAGCTTCGCAAAATACTTCGAGATGAACTACAACATACAGGTAGATTCAATCGAACTTCATTGCGACAAGGTGACATTTCAAGATTTTTTCACTAAAGATAACTGATTCTGAAGGCGATTAGAGGGACTAAGGAGGAATTTATAATGTCTAGATACACAAAAGAAGATATTTTCCGTTTGGCGAAAGAAGAGAATGTAAAGTATATCCGTTTACAATTTACGGACCTTTTAGGGGTAATTAAAAACGTAGAGATTCCAGTGAGACAATTAACGAAAGCTCTTGATAACAAAATGATGTTTGATGGATCTTCGATTGAAGGTTTCGTACGTATTGAAGAATCTGATATGTATTTATATCCTGATTTAGACACTTGGGTAATTTTCCCTTGGACAGCTGAAAAAGGTAAAGTAGCTCGACTAATCTGTGATATTTACAATGCAGATGGCACTCCATTTGATGGAGACCCACGTAACAACTTAAAACGTGTGTTAAAAGAAATGGAAGCTTTAGGATTTTCAGACTTCAATCTTGGACCAGAGCCAGAATTCTTCCTATTTAAGGTTGATGAAAAAGGAAATCCAACATTAGAATTAAACGATAACGGTGGATACTTCGACCTTGCGCCGATGGATCTAGGGGAAAACTGTCGTCGTGATATCGTTCTTGAACTTGAAGAAATGGGATTTGAAATTGAAGCATCTCACCATGAGGTTGCTCCAGGGCAGCACGAAATTGACTTTAAATATGCAAATGCAATTCGCTCATGTGATGACATTCAAACATTCAAACTTGTTGTAAAAACAATTGCTCGTAAACATGGTTTACACGCAACGTTTATGCCAAAACCACTATACGGTGTGAACGGTTCAGGTATGCACTGTAACTTATCATTATTTAAAAATGGTGAGAACGTATTCTTTGATGCAAACGGTGACTTACAATTAAGTGATGATGCTCGTCACTTCATCGCAGGTATTTTAAAACATGCACCAGCATTTACAGCGATAGCAAACCCAACTGTAAACTCATACAAACGTCTAGTACCTGGATATGAAGCACCTTGTTACGTAGCATGGTCTGCACAAAACCGTAGCCCGTTAGTACGTATCCCTGCATCTCGTGGTATTAGTACACGCGTAGAAGTACGTAGTGTTGACCCAGCTGCAAACCCATATTTAGTAATGGCTACATTATTAGCTGCAGGTCTTGATGGAATTAAAAACAAATTAACTCCACCAGCTGCAGTAGACCGTAACATCTATGTAATGACAAAAGAAGAGCGCGAAGAAGCAGGTATCGTTGACTTACCAGCAACATTAGCGCAAGCGTTAGTTACATTACAATCTAATGAAGTAGTATGCGGTGCACTAGGAGAACACTTACTTGAGCACTTCATCGAAGCGAAAGAGATTGAGTGGGATATCTTTAGAACACAAGTTCACCAATGGGAACGCGATCAATATATGTCTCTATACTAAGAGGCTTGAACCCTTGATACAACTCGTATCAAGGGTTTTTTAATTCCCTATTATTACAATTTTATATGGTTGCAAAATGAAAAACAGCCACATAAAAGCCAATAATTAATAACAAGTAGTGATATCATAGAAAAATATTATCAGATAAATGTAAGTTTTATATAATTTGTGAAATGAAAAAGCCTTGATACTACGGTATCAGGGCTTTTTTAGTGAAGTTATTGGATATGTTAACTACTAGATAATGGATTGTTTTTGGTTATTTTGAATCATGTTACTAAGAAAATCTTTTCAAAAGAATTGATCTTATCTTTTTTAATCACTTGTGCTATAACTTAATAATTCTTTACTGCCTTGTACAACGCGAGCGATGATTTTTATGTCCTCATCTGCAAGGCTATAAGTTTGTGGCTTGTGAATCAGATTATTACTCAATGATATTAACGTAATGATCTCAGTTATAACGCAGTCTTATTCAGAATTTCGTTAGTTCATTTTCTAAATTTAGGGAATAAATATAGCTTAGTACCTTGCAATAAATAATACTAAGTGGTATATTATGGATAAATCAGGTACCGTGTATTGAACAGTACTAAGATAGGGAAGGAGGATGGCACTTGAACGTTCAGTTTAAAAAAGGTGTGCTTGAACTTTGTGTATTAGCACTTGTAAAACGTAAAGATAGTTACGGTTATGAACTTGTTCAGCAAATCTCTAATAAATTTTTAATATCGGAAGGATCAGTATACCCTTTATTACGTCGTTTGACGAAAGAAGGGTATTTTCAAACGTATTTAAAGGAATCTACGGAAGGGCCACCTCGTAAATATTATCAATTAACAGAGCAAGGGGAGACGCAATTTCATTTGTTAGTAACAGAATGGCGTGATTTTGCGAAAGGGGTACAAGAAATTATTGAAGGGGTGGAATGGGATGAGTAAAGAAGGGTTTCTTAAAGAATTATTAAGTTATCTTAGAAAGTTACCAGAGGAAGAGAGGCAAGATATTTTATTGGATTATGAAGAGCACTTTCAGTTTGGACTAGAAGAGGGGGAAAACTGAATCAGAAATAATTCAGGGCCTTGGTTCTCCGAAAGTAATCGCAAAAGAGTTACTTGCGATGTATCGCTTCGATGAAATGAAAAAAAATCCATCGACTTCAAATGTGACAAGAGCTGTTATGGCAGCGATTGGACTTAGTTTGTTTAATTTTATTATTGTGTTAGGCCCGTTAGTCGCAATTGTTGCTTTTATATTTTCTTTTTGGATTGGTGGTATTGCTAGTGTAGTAACACCATTTTTCGTTATTGGAAAAGTGTTTATGGGTACTTTTATATGGTTGGATCTTTTCGTTAGTATAACGTTTGTTGGAGTAGGTTTATTGTTATGTATTATCGCTTTTTATAGTACAAAGTGGTTTAAGAGATTGTGTGTACGATATGTAATATGGAACTTCAAAATGATAAAAGGAGAGTAAATGATGAAAAAACTATTTTTAATCGCTATCGCTTGTATCATTATTGGAGTAATAGGAATTTCCCAAACATATGAAAAAGCAGTACAAACTGCTGAAAAAGGCGATAAAGAAGATGTAATTAAAAACGAAACATTAAAAAATATAGAAGTTAAGTTAGATGCCGGAGATATTGTTATCCAAAAATCTCCTGATTCTTCTTTTTATGTAAAGCAATCAGGAGATGTACGTAAACAAGAGATTCGTATTGCAGAAGATGGTGACACATTAAAAATTATTGGGGAAAGAGAAAAAGGTGCTTCATTTGATTTTTCTTTTTATAATTTTAGGTTTCAAACGTCTAAATTGACTCTCCTTGTGCCTGAGCGCTCTTATCAAGATGTAAAAGTAAATTCATCTGCTGGACAAATCGAAATGAGTGATGTGAAAAGTGATAGCGTAAGTGTTAGAACACTTGCTGGAGAAGTAGAGTTGAAACAAGTAACGGCTAAGAATGTGGAAGGATCGACAAAAGCTGGTGAGGTGAACTTTAAGAAGGTATTAGGGAAAGTGACCGCGAAAACAACAAGTGGGGAAATAAATATTCAAGATCATGATTCCAAGTATAATCTAGAAGCAAGTTCAACTGCGGGAGATATAGATATTACTTTATCGGAAAAACCACAAGATGCGGTAATTACTGGGCAAAGTGCTGCCGGAGATGTAACAATTTTTAATGAAGAAAATAATAACGTAACAATTGGCAATGGTAGTAAAAAGATTAGCGGTAAAACGGCTGCGGGAGATGTGACGATTGAAACTCGTTAATAAGAAATAGAATGTATGGAAATCTATCAAAATACAAAAAAAGAAGATAATTACCGTATATAAATAAGGTAATTATCTTCTTTTTATTATTTTTAATGTAAATCACGATATACGCCAATTACTTTCCCGATAACTGACACTTGTTTTAAAATGATAGGTTCTAATGAAGAGTTTTCTGGTTGTAGACGGAAATGGTCTTTTTCTTTATAGAAACGTTTAACAGTTGCTTCGTTATCTTCTGTTAAAGCGACTACAATTTCACCATTATATGCAGACTGTTGTTGGCGAACAACAACTAAATCTCCATCGAAAATACCAGCTTCAATCATACTATCTCCAGAAATACGTAACATGAACACTTGGTCTGCTCCAGCAACAATACTAGCTGGAAGTGGGAAATGTTCCTCTACGCTTTCAACCGCTGTAATTGGTAAACCGGCAGTAACTTTTCCGACAATTGGAACTTGAATAACAGATTGTGTTTCCGTATCCATTCGGTCTTCACCTAAAATTTCAATGGCACGTGGTTTTGTTGGATCGCGTCGAATGTATCCTTTTTCTTCTAATCGTGATAAATGTCCGTGCACTGTAGAACTAGAAGCGAGGCCGACTGCTTGCCCAATTTCACGTACGGAAGGTGGATATCCTTTTTCTTGTACTTTTAGCTTAATAAAGTCGAGAATGTCTTGCTGGCGTTTCGTTAACTTTTCCATGTTTTCTAACACCTCGTTTTCTTTCATTTTTCTTATTAATAAGTATAACATGTGAAAAAACATTCTACAAACATAAGTTCGAACAAATGGCGGATTTATGTTACACTATAGGGAAATAATAGGGAGAAAGAGGGGTTCAAAATGAATGCAATTATTTATGCACGTGTGAGTACAACGAAAGAAGCGCAAGAAACATCATTATTACGGCAAAAAGATGAATTATTGCATTTAGCTGAGCGCTATCAAATGAATGTTACTAAGGTGATTGAAGAGCAGGCTAGTGGATATACAATTGAACGTGACGGTATATTAGAGGTGTTGGATACAATTCGAGACGAACAAATTGATGTGTTACTTATACAAGATGAAACGCGCCTTGGTAGAGGAAATGCGAAGATCGCATTAATGCATTGTTTACATAAAGAAGGCATAAAAGTATATACGCATACACATAATGGTGAATTACAATTGTCGGATTCTGATTCGATGGTATTAGATATTATTGGTATTGTTGAAGAATATCAAAGAAAGATTCATAATTTGAAAATTAAACGAGGTATGCAACGTGCAGTAGAAAAAGGTTATCGTCCAGAAAATAATTTAAAAAATCGTCATTTAAGTGTAGGAAGAGAGAAAAAAGAAGTGCCAATTGAGGAAATTGTACGTTTGCGAAAAAGTGAACTCACGTTTGAAGAAATTGCAGCAACATTACGTGGATTTGGTCATAATGTTTCAAAGGCGACTGTACATCGTAGATATGTAGAGTATACAAAGCAATTGCTTGATAAAGAAGAGTAACTATTGTATGATAATAATCAGTTTTGATTAGAAGGGGGATTCGAGATGATTAATCACGAACTCGTTGAACGCATTAACTTCTTAGCGAAAAAAGCAAAAGCTGAAGGTTTAACTGAAGAAGAGCAACGTGAGCGTCAATCGCTACGTGAACAATATTTAAAAGGATTTCGTCAAAATATGTTAAACGAACTTAAAGGAATTAAAGTTGTTAACGAAGAAGGTACAGATGTTACACCGACGAAATTAAAAGCTTTAAAAAAGCAAGATAATGCAAAATTAAATTAAAAGATGGGCGAAGCCCATCTTTTTTTATTTGTAAAAATCGTTATTTAATAACTTTCCAGTTGTTATTAACTGTTGCTTCTATCGTTTTATGTTCCAATATATAATTAGTGATAAGTTCAGACATATCTGTGGGTATATCTTTTACTACCGGTTTGTTTTGAAACATAAAGAAATTTCCCCCGCCACTTGCACGATAATTATTCATTACAACTTCATATTCTTCATTCATATTAAGAGGAGCACTGTTATGCTGTAAAGATTCTACTCTTTCACCAATTGGTTTTGAAATGTTTAATACATATGAAATCCCTTCCCACATATCGTAATTATAATGTTGTGGTTTTGGTTCTATGTAGGTAGGACTTACGATGATGGATCCATCTGTTTTTAATGTGAAATAAGAAGCAGAGAGTTCAAGAGCGGCTTTTATATCAGCTCCAGTTATTCTAATTACTTTTAATGTGTTTGGATAAATATAATTAGAAACGATGTCACGCATTGTTACATGTTCCGGGAAACCTGGAGATGTATTATGGAACATACTTGTACAAGAAATTGATACCTTAGCTATATCCATCTGTATTTTATTTATGAATTCGATAAAAGGATGATCGTGCAAACGAGTTTGCATAGCATCTGAAATTTGCATGTCCCCCTGAATGATTCCAATAGGTTGATCAAGCCACTTTTGTGTTTTCTCTTCGTAATCGGCTACCAATGAAAGTACATCTTGGTCCGCTTCAATTCCTTGTACAGATAATAATTCAGAAGAGCTCTCTTTTTTCACCCATTTATGTTTCGTTTTTTCGAATGTTACTTTTACTTTTCCGACTGAGTGTCCATTGCATCCGGTCTGTAAAATTGTTACACCGTTAGCCATTGTGTGAGAAATTTCTCGGTGTTGATGACCTGTTAGTAAAAGATCTATGCCTTCAATTTCATGGCACATTGCATATCCTTGGTTTTCACCTGTTAACACTTCAGTAGGTTCCCCGGTTTGTAAATCTCTTTCAAATCCACCGTGATAGGCTACGACTAATAAATCGGGTTTCTCATGTTCGCGAATATAAGAAACCCATTTTTTTGTAGTCTTTAATGCATCTTCAAATAGTAAATCTTTAATGTGATGGGCCTGTTCCCAATTTGGGATGTAATGTGTTGTTACCCCTAAAATAGCGATTTTTATATTGGATTCAATCTGTTTGATTAAATAAGGTTTTCCGAAATAGGATTTGTTTATGTTTTTATCTAATATGTTTGCTGATAGGTACGGGAAGTTCGCAGTAGTCACAGCATTATTTAATATATTCATCCCGTAATTAAATTCATGATTGCCGATAATTGCAGCGTCATACTGTAAGTAATTCGCTAATAAGGACATTGGATTTTTTTTGTTTTTTTCGTATGTAACGTAATGATAAGTAAATGGCGTTCCTTGAATAAAGTCGCCATTATCAATTAAAAGAACGTTTGTATTTTGGGAACGTTCTTTTTTTATAAGAGTAGAAACTTTAGCTAAACCAAGTTCTGCTGGGGAGTTATCTTGGTAGTGAATGGGATAAACAGTGCCATGTATATCGCTTGTTAATAAGATGTTTAAAGTTACAGTTTGATTTTGTTCCAATATGACTCACCTTTTCTATTGTTATCTTCCAATTAATCATATCAAATATGTGAAGTGAATTTTGATGTGAATGTATAGAATGTGTAAAGATTCTGTAAATAACCAATTGTGTATCAAAATATGTGATATATTTCTTCATGTTTACGGAAGGTTATTTTATAACAAGAAAAATGGAGGCATTAATATGTTGAAAAAAGTTTTTGCAATGAGTACAACAGTTGTACTAGCGGCCGGATTATTAAGTGGCTGCGGGACGAAAGAGTCCAGTGCAAGTAAAAATGAAGATACGAAAAAAGGTTATGTACCAAAGACCTTAAATGTTCAATTTGTTCCTTCTCAAAATGCGGATACGTTAGAGGCAAAGGCAAAACCATTGGAAAAGCTATTAAGCGATAAATTAAATATTCCGGTAAAAGTTAGTATTTCAACTAACTACAATACAATTGTAGAAGCGATGGCATCTAAACAAGTAGATGTAGGATTTTTACCGCCAACAGCGTACGTATTAGCACATGAAAAGAAGGCTGCAAATGTAATTTTGCAAGCACAACGTTTTGGAGTAGAGGATGAAACAGGAGCTCCTACAAAAGATTTAGTAGATTATTATAAATCTGAGTTTGTTGTTAAAAAAGACTCTAATATAAATAGTGTAAAAGATTTAAAAGGTAAAAAAATTGGTTATCAAGATGTAACATCATCAGCAGGATATGTATGGCCTGCAGCTGTTCTATTAAAAGAGGGAATTGATCCGCTAAAGGATGTGAAACCTGTTACATTAAAAGGGCATGATCAGTCACTTATTGCTCTTTTAAATGGTGATGTAGATGCAGCTGTTGTATTCCAAGATGCTCGTAATATTGTAAAAAAGGATTATCCGAATATATTTGATCAAACGAAAATAGTGAAATTTACTGAGAAAATTCCGAACGATACAATTTCTGTACGCTCGGATTTAGATGCAGAGTGGAGCAAGAAATTACAAGATGCTTTCATTGAAATTGGAAAAAATGAGGAAGGCCGTAAAATCATTAAAGAAGTATATTCTCATGAAGGATATATTAAATCTGATGATAGTAAATTTGATATTGTTCGTGAATATGGAAAGACAGTGAAGACGCAATAATACATAGTGAAATGGCGGCTAGCTGGAAGGTGTGAGATTTCAGTTAGTTTGCCGTTTTTTAGTTATTGATAATACATTGAAAGTAGGTAAGATGTGTGATAGAGTTTCGAAATGTTTCCAAAATGTATCCGAATGGCACAAAGGGATTGAATAATATAAATTTAAAGATTCACAAAGGTGAGTTTATTGTAATGGTCGGATTATCCGGAGCTGGAAAATCTACACTTCTCAGATCCGTAAATCGTCTTCATGAGATTACCGAAGGAGAAATTATTATTGAAGGTGAGTCTATTACTTCTGCGAAAGGAAAAGGATTAAGGCGTATGCGCCGGGATATCGGTATGATCTTCCAAAGTTTTAACCTTGTAAAGCGATCAACAGTATTAAAAAATGTATTAGCTGGTCGTGTTGGATATCATTCCACATTACGTACAACGTTAGGTTTGTTTCCGAAAGAAGATGTGGAGCTCGCATTTCAAGCATTAAAAAGAGTGAATATTTTAGAAAAAGCATATGCGCGTGCTGATGAATTATCAGGAGGACAACAGCAACGTGTATCGATAGCTAGAGCATTGGCGCAAGAAGCAAAAATCATATTGGCAGATGAGCCTGTTGCATCGTTAGATCCACTTACGACAAAGCAAGTGCTAAATGATTTGAAAAAAATTAATGAAGATTTTGGAATCACGACAATTGTAAATTTACATTCTATTGATTTGGCTAGACAATATGCGACACGCATTATCGGATTACATGCAGGAGAAATTGTTTTTGACGGTTTAGTAGAAGAAGCAACGGATGAAAAATTTGCTGAAATTTATGGGGACGTTGCTCAGAAAAGCGAATTATTAGAGGTGGCAGTAAAATGAATGACGTGACGATATATTCAAATGAAATACCGAAGCCGCCGAGTAAATTGAAACATATGTTAACGTTTATTTTAGTTATTTTAATGCTGTGGAGTAGTAGTGTACAAGTAGATGCATCATTTTCAAAACTGGTGGACGGTTTTCCAAATATGGTAGATCTATTGAAAGAAATGGTGCCACCTGATTGGAGTTATTTTCAAGTAATTACAACAGCGATGTTAGATACAATACGTATGGCGATTATTGGGACGACCTTAGGAGCGATTTTAGCTATTCCACTTGCATTGTTTGCAGCAAGTAATGTGTTTACTAACACATTTTTATACAGTCTAGCTCGAATGATTTTAAATTTTATACGAACAATACCAGATTTATTATTGGCGGCTATTTTCGTAGCGATTTTTGGAATTGGGCCACTTCCAGGTATTTTGGCTCTTACTTTTTTTTCAATTGGACTTGTAGCGAAATTGTTGTATGAATCAATTGAATCAATTGACCCTGGCCCACTAGAAGCGATGACAGCTGTAGGGGCTACTAAGGTACAATGGATTGTTTATGGAGTCATTCCACAAGTAAAAGCACACTTTGTTTCCTATGTACTATATACATTTGAGGTGAATGTACGTGCAGCGGCTGTCCTAGGTTTAGTAGGAGCAGGTGGTATTGGACTATATTATGATCGTACACTTGGATTTTTACAATATCAACAAACTGCTTCTATAATTATCTATACCCTTATTGTTGTTTTGTTAATTGACTACATTAGTACATTGTTGCGGGAGAAACTATAATGAATAGAACGACGATGATTGTGCCAAAACCGAAGAAACCGAGTATATATCGCTGGATTATTTTAATAGCACTTACAGTTGTATATGTATGGGCCTTTTCAGGAGTACCATTAGAAGGGATAAAGGACACAGCAGGTGAAATCACGAAAGCAATTATGACAGGGATATTAAATCCAGACTGGTCGTATGTATCTTTGCCAGATGGTGAAGATTTATTACATGGATTAATTGATACGTTGGCAATTGCGATATTAGGTACATTTATTTCTGCATTTTTATCTGTTCCGTTTGCCTTTTGGGCGGCAACGAATTTGAGTAGTGGAAAATTAACTTCAGGATCTGGGAAATTTGTACTTAGTTTGGTTCGTACGTTTCCTGAATTAGTTATGGCTCTTTTATTTATAAAAGCTGTTGGTCCAGGCTCTTTTGCAGGAGTATTAGCTTTAGGATTACATTCTATTGGAATGTTAGGGAAACTATATTCAGAAGGAATTGAAAACATAGATAAAGGACCGACGGAAGCGTTGCTAGCAACAGGAGCAAACCGTTTTCAAATACTTTGGTATGCAGTGTTACCACAAGTGTTACCAGATTTTCTATCGTATACGTTATACAGATTTGAAATTAATGTACGATCCGCTGCGATTTTAGGGGTTATTGGAGCGGGAGGGATTGGTACACCTTTAATTTTTGCGCTGAGTTCACGGAATTGGTCTCGTGTTGGGATTATTTTATTAGGTATTATTTTAATGGTAATTATAATTGATTTGATTTCAAGTTCGATTCGGAAACGGATTGTTTAACTTATTTGAAAAGCATCGAAGTTAGATGCTTTTTTATGTTTTTAAAAACGTATTTAAAAAAGTAAGAATAGAAGGAATTTGTATAAATATACAGATAATTCTCTTTCTTTTTAAAATAAAAATAATGAAAAAGTATGTCATATTGAATGCCCATACATTCCCGGAAACATTGATTTTTTTATAAAAAATCAAAAAAATATCAACATATTTGTCGATACATGTTGTATAATCTTGCGTGGGAAGCTATCATATAAATGTATAAAACGTTTACTAATATAAGCGAAGGGAAGAATAGCATGTCACATTCAATCGAACAACTTTCTATCAACACGATTCGCACATTATCCATCGATGCGATTGAAAAAGCAAACTCTGGTCACCCAGGAATGCCAATGGGTGCAGCACCAATGGCTTATACATTATGGACTCAATTTATGAAACACAATCCAAATAACCCAACGTGGTTTAACCGTGATCGTTTCGTATTATCTGCAGGTCATGGTTCAATGTTATTATACAGCCTACTTCACCTATCTGGTTATGATGTAACAATGGATGACTTAAAGAACTTCCGTCAATGGGGAAGCAAAACTCCAGGACATCCTGAGTACGGTCATACAGCTGGTGTAGATGCAACGACTGGTCCACTTGGACAAGGTATTGCAACTGCTGTAGGTATGGCAATGGCTGAAAGACATTTAGCTGCTAAATATAACCGTGATGCGTATAATGTAGTAGATCATTATACATACGCTATTTGTGGTGATGGAGATTTAATGGAAGGCGTTTCTGCTGAAGCATCTTCATTAGCTGCTCATTTACAATTAGGTCGCCTTGTTGTGCTTTATGATTCAAACGATATTTCATTAGATGGCGATTTAAATCGTTCATTCTCTGAAAGTGTAGAAGATCGTTACAAAGCATACGGATGGCAAGTAATCCGTGTTGAGGATGGAAACGATATTGAAGCAATCGCGAAAGCAATTGAAGAAGCGAAAGCTGACGAAAAACGCCCAACGCTAATTGAAGTAAGAACGACAATTGGTTTCGGTTCTCCAAACAAATCAGGAAAATCAGCTTCACATGGTTCTCCACTTGGTGTAGAAGAAACAAAATTAACGAAAGAAGCATATGCTTGGACTGCTGAGCAAGATTTCCACGTAGCAGAAGAGGTATACGACAACTTCCGTAAAACAGTACAAGATGTTGGTGAAACTACGCAAGCAGAGTGGAACACTATGTTAGGTGAATATGCACAAGCATACCCAGAATTAGCAAACGAATTCCAAGCAGCAATGAACGGTCAACTTCCAGAAGGTTGGGAGCAAAACTTACCAACTTATGAATTAGGATCAAAAGCAGCAACTCGTAATTCTTCTGGTGCTGTAATTAATGCAATTGCAGAGTCTGTACCATCATTCTTCGGTGGATCTGCTGACCTTGCTGGTTCTAACAAAACATACATGAATAACGAAAAAGACTTTACAAGAGATGATTACAGCGGTAAAAACATTTGGTACGGTGTACGTGAGTTCGCAATGGGTGCAGCAATGAACGGTATTGCATTACATGGCGGTTTAAAAACTTACGGTGGTACGTTCTTCGTATTCTCTGATTACTTACGTCCAGCAATTCGCCTTGCAGCATTAATGCAATTGCCAGTAACGTATGTATTCACACATGACAGTATCGCTGTTGGTGAAGATGGTCCAACACATGAACCAGTCGAGCAATTAGCAGCGCTTCGTGCAATGCCGAACGTTTCTGTTATCCGTCCAGCTGATGGTAACGAATCTGTTGCAGCTTGGAGACTGGCTTTAGAATCTACAAACAAACCAACTGCTTTAGTATTAACTCGTCAAGACCTTCCAACATTAGAAGGTGCAAAAGATGATACGTATGAAAAAGTAGCAAAAGGTGCATATGTAGTTTCTGCAAGCAAGAAAGAAACGGCTGATGTTATCTTACTTGCAACTGGATCTGAAGTAAGCCTAGCTGTTGAAGCTCAAAAAGCATTAGCAGCAGACGGTGTTGACGCAGCTGTTGTCAGCATGCCATCTATGGATCGTTTTGAAGCTCAAACTGCAGAGTACAAAGAATCTGTATTACCAAAAGCAGTAACAAAACGTTTCGCAATCGAAATGGGTGCTACATTCGGATGGCACCGTTACGTAGGTCTTGAAGGAGATGTGTTAGGTATCGATACATTCGGTGCTTCTGCTCCTGGTGAGAAGATTATGGAAGAGTATGGATTTACTGTAGAGAACGTTGTTCGTAAAGTAAAAGAAATGCTTTAATGATTTCAGAAAAATCTCTCCGGCATGGAGAGATTTTTCTATGTAAATGAGTTTTTTCGACAGAAAAAGTTTTTTATCTCTCCGCAGTCAGACAATCATTGCAAATTTTCTTATATATAATGAAGAGAAAAGGTTGTCCAGATTGGGAGGGGAAAAATGAAAACGTATGAATTGTATTTAATTCAAGAGGATATTGCGAAATCTTATTTTGGTCGTGAATATTTGTTTTTTGATTTATTTGCTCGATTTTCAGAATCTGGGTCCCTTTCGGAGAAAAAAGTGTTATATAAACAAATGATGTATATAACAAAACCATTGCAAGTAATGAAAATTCATCATAAATTAGAACAAGCTTTGCGCGTTCTTGGTAAATATGATAGAACACATCATACACATACACTTTATACGGGAGCGGAGTACGGTGAAATAATGGTGAAACCGCACTATATTCGTATGAATACCTCTGGAAATGTCTCTATGGAAACGACTTTCTTTGAGGTGTTAAGAAAGTGTGAATTAACATTTTTAGCTATGGATTATGAAAATACAAAGTACGGATGGCTGAATCCTCTAAAACAAGTACGAACATATGTGTAAAAAATGTCGAATTGTATCTTGTCTTATTGAAAAGGTTTTAGTACACTGTAAGGTAGACAACATGAAGGAGGAAAATATATGCCAATTTGGTTAGGTATTCTAGTGGGCGTAGTAGCACTAGTAGCAGGCGTGGCGTTAGGATTTTTCATTGCCCGCAAATACATGATGAATTACTTACAAAAAAATCCACCAATTAACGAACAAATGTTAAAAATGATGATGATGCAAATGGGACAAAAACCTTCCCAAAAGAAAATCAATCAAATGATGAGCGCAATGAACAAGCAACAAATGAAATAAGCGCTAAAAGACACTCGCTAAGAGTGTCTTTCTTTTTGTTAGTTACAGTTTTTAAAACTTTTAAAAATTCTGTATTTTTGATAAACTGAAAACATCGCTCATTTTAAGGGAGGAGGAAAAAAATGAAAGTGTTTATGAATTTAGCGTGGTTTTTTAAACAAGAAAAACGAGCATACATAACCGGAATTATTTTATTATTTGGCGTTGCACTTTTAGAACTTGTAGCACCAAAAGTAATTGGAATCGTTGTAGATGAAATTAATGATGGAACATTGACGACCAATAAGTTACTAAATTGGGTTGTACTATTAGTAATTGTAGGTATTACGATGTACATATTACGTTACATATGGCGTATTATGATTTTCGGGTCTTCGTTAAAATTAGCTCGCCAATTACGAAAAAATTTATATGAACATTTTACAAAGATGAGTCCATCTTTCTATCAGTCAAATCGAACAGGTGATTTAATGGCACATGCGACCAATGATATTCAAGCGATCCAGCAAACTGCTGGAGCGGGTGTTTTAACGCTTGTTGATTCATTAGCTGTTGGGGGATGTGTACTCGTAGCGATGGGTTTTACAATTAGTTGGAAGTTAACATTGTTAAGTTTAATTCCGATGCCGATTGTAGCCATTTCGACAAATTATTATGGAACGTTATTACATAAAAGGTTTCATAAAGCACAGCAATCGTTTTCGGAAATTAATGATAAAGTGCAAGAGAGTATGAGTGGAATGAAAGTGATTCGATCGCTTGGACAAGAGAAAGAAGATTTGCAGGCGTTTCGAAAAAAATCAGAAGATGTTGTGCATAAAAATGTGTTAGTTGCACGTATTGATTCGTTATTTGATCCGACAATCGCTCTTATCGTTGGATTTTCTTTTTTAATTGCAGTATGTTACGGATCGGTATTAGTTGTAAGAGATGAATTAACAGTAGGTGATCTCGTTACATTTACGACATATTTAGGTACCCTCGTTTGGCCAATGTTAGCGTTTGGATGGTTGTTCAATATTATGGAGCGTGGGCGTGCTTCATATGACCGTGTAGAAAAAATTCTTTCACAAAAATCAGATGTAGTAAATAGAGAAAATGCTGTACATACGATAGCGAGCGGTAATGTTTCGTTTGCCGTTGATTCATTTTCGTATAAGAAAAATGAACTGTTACATTTAAACGATATTCACTTTGATTTGAAGAAGGGCGAAACGCTAGGAGTTGTAGGACGTACAGGTGCAGGGAAAACGACTTTATTAAAATGTTTAATCCGTGAGTATGATCATTTTAATGGTGAATTAAAAGTTGGGGAGCGAGATATTCGAGATTTAACACTTCATGGTGTCCGTTCTGCTATTTCATATGTGCCACAAGATCATTTTTTATTTTCAGCAAGTATTGGTGAGAATATCGCCTTTGGAAAGGCGGATGCTACATATAATGAAATTACCCAAGCTGCAGATATTGCTTGTATTCATAATGATATCCTCCAATTTTCAGAAGGATATGAAACAGTAGTAGGGGAAAGAGGCGTTTCGTTATCTGGTGGTCAAAAACAGCGAATCTCTATTGCTCGTGCTTTATTAACAAATGCTGAAATTTTAATTTTGGATGATTGTTTATCAGCGGTAGATGCAAAAACAGAAGAGACAATTTTAAGTGCCTTAAAGAGGGAAAGAGCAGGGAAAACGACGATTATTACTGCACACCGATTAAGTGCAATTCAGCATGCCAATCTTATTCTTGTTGTTGATGAAGGTAGAATTGTACAAAGAGGTACACATGAGGAATTAATGAAGGAAAACGGCTGGTATAAAGAAATGTATGAAAGTCAGCAATTAGAAGCTTTAGTTGAGAAAGGAGGCGTATGATGGTAGAGAAGAAGCGAAGTGATTTAAGTAGATTGCTTTCTTATATGAAGCCATATAAAGGGTTGCTATCTTTAGCATTTATCTTTTTAGTTGGTGCGACAGTAACGGAAATGATGGGGCCTTTTTTAATTAAACAATTCCTCGATGAACACCTAGTACCGCAGGATTTTGAACGATCAGCACTCGTTACTTTATTTGTAATTTACATAGTTGCTCATTTATTAAAAGTATTATTTACGTATTTAAATCTATTGTACTTTCAGAACATTGCTTTTAAGATTGTTCAAGATATGCGAGTTGAAGTATATGAACATGTTCAAAAGCTATCATTAAGTTTCTTTGATCGTACGCCAATTGGTACGCTCGTATCTCGTATAACGAATGATACGGAAGCGATTAAAGATTTTTATGTCAGTGTATTATCAACATTTGTGAAAAATGTAGTCTTTTTAGTAGGTATTTTAATAGCGATGTTTTTATTAGATGTAAAATTAGCGTTATTTTCTCTCGTATTAATTCCGATAATGTTCGCGATTATGGTATTATATCGCCGGAAAAGTGCAGCTTTTTATTTAGAAGTACGTAATCAACTAAGCGTGTTAAATGCAAAATTGAACGAGTCCATACAAGGAATGAATATTGTTCAAGTGTTCAGACAAGAAAAACGTATGAGAAAAGAGTTTGAAGAAGTGAATAATAAACATTATAGTGCAGGGCGACGTACATTGAAGTTAGATGCATTACTTTTACGACCAGCTACGGATTTAGTACATATTGTAGCTATTGCTTTAGTACTAGGTTTATTTGGGATTGATGCTTTAAAGAGCCCTGTTGAAGTAGGAGTTTTATATGCTTTTGTTAACTATATACATCGTTTCTTCCAACCTGTAAATGAGATGATGATGAAATTGTCCTTTTTCCAACAGGCACTTGTTTCGTCATCACGTGTATTTCATTTAATGGACGAGAAAGATTTAGCACCGGTTCAAAAAGGCAATGAGAATCCTCAAGTTGTGGATGGAGATATTGAATTTAAAAATGTTACTTTTTCGTATGATGGAAAGCGTGACGTTTTAAAAAATGTATCATTTCACGTGAAACAAGGGCAAACGGTTGCTTTTGTTGGGCATACTGGTAGCGGAAAAAGTACGATTATGAATTTGTTAATGCGATTTTATAATCTTAAGTCAGGAAATATTGTAATAGACGGTGTAGATTTAGAAAAATTTGAAGAACGAGAAATTAGAAAGAAAATAGGACTCGTATTGCAAGATGCATTTTTATTTGCTGGAAATGTAAAGCAAAATATTCGTATGTATAATGAAGAAATTACGGATGAAGAAGTAAAAGAAGCTGCTCGATTTGTGCAAGCGAATACGTTTATTGAAAAGTTACCAGAGCAGTATGAAACAGAAGTAGTAGAAAGAGGTGCAGCATTTTCAAGCGGTCAACGACAATTAATTGCTTTTGCTAGAACGATAGCAACGAATCCGAAAGTATTAGTATTAGATGAAGCAACAGCTAATATCGATACAGAAACAGAAGAGGCTATTCAAACAGCGTTGCAACAAATGCGAAAAGGTAGAACGACGATAGCCATTGCGCATAGGTTATCTACAATTCAAGATGCAGATCAAATTTTTGTGATGCATGATGGAGAGATAGTAGAAAGAGGAACACATCAAGAATTACTAAGTGAGCAAGGTTTGTATTATAATATGTACTTGTTACAAAATAAAGGGAGTTTGCAAAAGGCCTTGTAAATACAAGGTCTTTTTTATTTTGTATACAAAATATATTTACTCTTTGTTTCTATAGCATAAATGTCGTGTCCTCTTATGAAACTTGTACATATTGTATGTATACGAAGTAAAAAAATTGATAGGAGATTTTATATGCAAAACAGATCGAGTTCAAATGTTACGTTTATTGATGTGTCTCATTGGGAAGGGAATATTGATTGGAATGCAGTGAAGGCATCTGGAATTCCAGCAGCGTATGCAAAAGCGACAGAAGGTGTAAATTACATTGATCCTACTTTTACTAAAAATGTACAAGCAGCCCGAAGTGCGAATGTATTAATTGGTGCATACCATTTTGCACGTCCAGAACAAAATGATGCAATTTCAGAGGCGAAATATTTTGTGAGTATATTACAAAGTAACCAGACAGACTTAATGCCAGTTCTGGATTTAGAATCACCAAAAGATCCGAGTAATAGTAATTTAACTGGTAGCGCTATATCGAATTGGGCAAGAAGCTTCATAAATTATGTGAAACAGGCTACTGGAAAAGATGTAATGTTATATACAGGAGTTTGGTATATTAATGAGTTCGGAATTAGCGGATTAAGTGATATTCCACTTTGGATTGCTAAATACTCGAGTACACCGCCTGCTGATGCTGGTGGATGGACAGCGTGGACAGCATGGCAGTACACAGATTCTGGACAAATTTCAGGTGTAGGAAATTGTGATGTATCAGCTGCAGTTTCACTAGAAGCTTTACAAGGGAATGGAGCAAGTGGTGGAGGGAATGTTTCTCCGCCTAATAATGCAACTCCAGTGTACGGGGTTGCTATAATTAATGGAGATAATGTGAATTTGAGAAGTGGACCATCTTTGCAGTCTAGTGTAATTCGCCAATTGAATCGTGGCGAAACATATGAAGTTTGGGGAGAACAAGATGGATGGCTTTGTTTAGGGACAAATCAGTGGGTATATAATGATCCGAGTTATATTCAGTATAAACATTATGTGGCGACTATTACTGGTGATAATGTAAATTTACGTGACGCTCCATCATTAAAAGGAAATGTTATAAGACAGTTACATCATGGTGAATCGTATCGAGTATGGAGTAAGCAAGATGGATGGCTTTGCTTAGGGACAAATCAATGGATATACTACGATCCAAGTTATATTCAGTATGGTGTACAATAGAGTGAAAATAAAAGGTGCCCCGTCAGAGGTGCCTTTTATCCCGCATTAACTGGCGGTAAGACCCCCCACCTCAAAATTCAGCGGAAGCAAAGAAGTTAGGGGGGATCAATTGCCAGTAAACGCCCGATTGGTTCAACTAATAATCAGTGGGGAAGGAACAAAACCCCCACTGATTAAAGTTTCACTTTATTAAAAATATACAACTTTTACAAAGTCTATATCGAAACCATAGTATACTATAGTAGATATATTTTAAAAAAATAATAGAAAATGAAATAAAGGGGTAAAAATATGAATTATGTGCTAATAGGTGCGGTTTTAATATTATTAGCTGTAGTATTTGTGCTGTTTTATAAAAATAAACAGTTAGAATCAGAGAGTCAGCAAGTAGAATTTGAAAAGAAACAAGCAATTGAAACGTATGAAAACGAAATTGCAGCTACGGTGATAGAGCATAAAGAACAACAAAATAATTTAAAAAATATGGAACAGAAAAAATACAATGATTTACAAGTAAGTGCAAATAGAGAAATTGAAAATATGCGTATGATGAAAAATCAATTAGCTATGCAACATAGTAAAGAACGTAGTGAAATACAAAATAAACATAATAACGAAATACATATGTTTCAAAAATTAATTGCAAATTTACGAGAATATACTAAAAACGGCGCTGAAATGAATACGTACGAAACATTACATTATATGAAGCGAGGATTCATAGAGCAAGGCATCATATTAGATGCTGAAATTGAAATCATGCCGAATGTTTTTATTAAAAATAATAGTGAAATAAACGATAATCGAATCCATCATCTCATCTTGTGCAAAACTGGTATTTATCTACTTGAGACGAAAGAATGGGAAGAGAAATTAATTCATGGTTTAACGAAAGAAAATGCTGGTATATATTCATTTATGATTGATGAAATGGGTAAGTATCAACAAGAAGTTGAAAAAGAAGAGACATTTGAATATATAGTAGGTAAAGATTCGTCAACTATGCAAGTGAAAAATGAAGGAAATCCAGTATATAAGGCGAAGAAACTATCTCAAATTTTATACAATTGTTTGAAAGAAATGCAGGCTAATAGTATAAAAGAAAAGGTAAAACCAGTTGTATATTTTTATAATGAAAATGGAAAAGAAATAATAGATCTTTCTAGTGAGGAAACACCTAGATTAAAAGATCGGGAGCAAATTGTAACGTTCTTCAGAAATGAAATCTTAGCAGGGAAAGTAGTATATACAGTGCAAGAATTAGAACAGATTCGAGAAATGATTAGCCGGATGAATTATATAGTGAGTTAAAAGGGGAGATCTTTCTGAACGCTATGCTACGTGGCATTTTGTATGTCTATTTTTGTTTGTATATAGTAATGTACATTCTATTTATATTCGTCATTGATATGGTCCATATACCCTTAAGTGTAAGGAGCATTTTTGTAGTATTCATACCATTTGTTTTATTAGAGGGTGTTGCAAAACTAAAATAAATATGCAATGTTATGAATCAGAAAAACTAGCTGAACATGCAATAGATAG